>CAMOCU010000197.1 GCA_946610835.1 uncultured Clostridia bacterium
GCTCCGCCGTTAAAAAGTCGATGCAGATCGCCTTGGCATGGCCGATGTGCAGATAGCCGTTCGGCTCGGGAGGGAATCTGGTCTGGATACGGGTGTTAACGCCGGCAGCCAGATCCTCGTCGATAAAATCGTATATAAAATTGGATGGTGTTTTTATCTCGTCCATGATAATCTTCCTTTCCGGTCAATTTTCGTAATAGGCAATCGCGTCCTGCACACGCTGCGTCACGCGCTGCGCACCCAATACCTGCAGGATAGCGTGCAGATCCGGCGTATTGCGGCGGCCGGTGACCGCCAGACGGATCACGCCGGACACATCGCCCACATGCCCCTTGAACGCATCGGGATCTTTTTTGTATTCCTTCACGTTCGGCGTGTAGCCGAGCGGCGCGCAGAGATCTTTGATTTTTTGGAACCATGTGTCCTTGTCGTCCTCCGCGTCATACACACCCAGCCATGCGCGCAGAATCTGCGACGCATCGGCGCAAGACATGTTTTCGGCAAGCGTATATTCAGGCACGAACAGCGGGTCGTACAGGTAGGAAACGCTGTCCTTGACCTGCGACCATATGGCAACGTCCTTGCGCGGCTTCGGCGTGCCGCGGTCGATGGACAGCACGCGGCAGGTGTAGGCCGGGTCGGCATGCAGCACAGCATAAAAGTCCGGATCGTACACTTTTGCCCATTCCATCGTGCGCGCCGCAACCGTTTCGCCGTCCATGCGGGAAATCACGTTTTTGCTCACATCCTGCAGCTTGACCAGATCGAACAGTGCGCCGCTCTGACTCATTTTTTTGAAAGAGAACGGGAACGCATACAAACTTGCCGCCGGATTCGCCCGCCGCCAATCCTCAAAGTTGGAATTGATAAGCGTGAGCAGATATTCCAGCACTGCCTCCTTGGGGAAACCGGCCTGCACAAAATAGCTCACCGCCGCTTCGGGATCCTTGCGCTTGGACAGCTTGCGCTTGCCGCCGTTCTCCTCTTTCATCACGGGAGAAACATGGGCGTATTTCACCGGGCGGAACCCGCACGCGCGGAACAGCGCCATGTGCAGCGGCACAGAAGCGATCCACTCATCGCCGCGGATTACATGCGTCACGCGCATAAAGTGATCGTCGCACGCGTGTGCGAAGTGATACGTCGGAATGCCGTCCGTTTTCAGCAGCACGGCGTCCGTGATGTTTTCGGGCATTTCGATTTTGCCGCGGATCTGGTCGTCAAATGTAAATTTGCGATCCTCCTGCCCGTCGGAGCGCAGGCGCAGCACATACGGCGTTCCTGCGGCAATTTTTTCTGCCTGCTGTGCGCAGGACAGGCAGCGGCATTTTGCCCATTTGCCGTAATATCCTTTGATCAATGCGCCGGTTTTTTCCTGCTCCTCGCGCAGGGCGGCCAACTCTTCCTCGGTACAAAAGCAGGGATAGGCCAGCCCCTGCTGCACAAGCTGCTTGGCCACGATGTGGTATATATGCGCACGGCGGCTCTGGACATACGGCCCGTATGCGCCGCTCTCGCTGTCAAAGCCCGTGACGCCCTCATCGAAATCAATGCCGAAATTGCGGAACCCTTCCAGAATTCCGGAAACGCCGTCCTCAATCTCGCGCTTTTTGTCTGTGTCCTCGATGCGCAGAAAACTCACGCCGCCGGAAGCCTTGGCCGCCAGTACGCTCACAAACGCAGAAAACAGACCACCGATGTGCAGAAAGCCCGTGGGACTTGGCGCAAAGCGCGTCACTTTGGCGCCCTGCGGCAGATCGCGGGGCGGGAAACGCTGCTCCAGATCCTCCACAGTCTGCGTTACATCCGGAAACAGCAGTTCAGCTAATTTTTGATTGTCATTCACTTTACACAACTCCATTCCGATGGATACCGATACGAATCCTATTCTACAGAATACCACTTTCTATTATGACAGATTTTCACGCAACGTGCAAGAGGAAAAGACAAAAAAAATAAAAAAATCGACCGCCGATTTTCAGGCGGTCGAAAAAAGCGAAGAATATTCTGTTTCGGGTCATTTCAAAAGCAGCGCGTTTGCTGTGGCAAAATAAACCAGCAGGGACAGGGCGTCCACGATCGTGGTGATAAAGGGGCTTGCCATGACAGCCGGATCAAAGCCGAGCTTTTTGGCGATCATGGGCAGCGAACAGCCGATCATCTTGGCCACCATGACCGTCAGCACCATTGTGATGCAAACCACAAGCGCAACGGTAACCGTGATGTCCGGGTTGTGCATCAGCAGCCTGTCCACAAGCATGATCTTGCCGAAGCAGGCAACAGCCAGCACACTGCCGCACACGGCCGCGGTACGGATCTCTTTCCAGATTACGCGCGGCAGATCGTGAAATTCCAACTCGCCCAGCGACAGCGCGCGGATAATCGTGACCGAGGACTGGGAGCCGGAGTTGCCGCCGGTATCCATAAGCATGGGGATAAAGGCGGTCAGCGCCACCTGCGCGGCGAGCGCGCTTTCAAATCCGGTAATGATCATTCCCGTAAATGTGGCGGAAACCATCAACAGCAGCAGCCACGGGATACGGTGCAGGAAAAGATCCCAAACATTCGAGCGCAGATATGTTTTGTCAGAGGGCAGCATACCGCCCATCAGTTCCATATCCTCCGTGGCCTCGTCTTCCATAACGTCCATGGCGTCGTCGAATGTAATGATGCCGACCATGCGCCCCTCGGTGTCGACAACCGGCAGCGCGAGGAAATTGTACTTGGACAGCATCTGCGCCACCTCTTCCTGGTCGGCAGTGGTGACGACGGAAATGATGTTCTGCTCCATCAGTTCACGAATCGGCTCCTCGTCGTCCTGCGCGAGCAGCAAATCCTTCACAGTGACCAGACCGATCAGCGTCCTGTCTTTTTCCGTCACGTAACAGGTGTAGATCGTTTCTTTGTCCACACCGGTACGCCGGATGCGCAAAATCGCCTCTTCCACCGTCATGTTCGGCCGCAGCGAAACGTATTCGGTGGTCATGATTGACCCGGCGGAATTTTCCGGATAGCGCAGGATCTCGTTGATCTCGCGGCGCATCTGCGGGTCGGCCGAGCGCAGGATCCGCCGCACCACATTGGCAGGCATTTCCTCCACGATGTCGACCGCGTCGTCGACATACAGCTCGTTGAGCACTTCCTGCAGCTCATTGTCCGAAAAGCCGTGGATCAGCAGCTCCTGGGCGTCGGACTCCATTTCGACAAAAGTTTCTGCGGCAAGCTCCTTCGGCAGCAGCCGAAACAGCAGCGGCAGACAGTTCTCCTCCATCCCGTCAAAAACGCCGGCAATATCGGCCGGATTCATGGTGATGAGAATATCCCGGATGGTGGAGTATTTCTTTTCTTCGAGCAACAGCTCCAAGGTGGTTTCAACAGTTACACTGTGTTCAGCCATCCTCTCTCCCCTCCTGCTTCATAATGTGGTCAGAGATTCGGAAGTCGACACAGCAGGCAAATCAAAGGGTCTGCGGGGCATGGACGCCGTCGCGCCCCTTCGGACTTCGGCCTACCGGTGTGCCGCCGCTACTTCCAGCATCCATGACTTTCCCTCCCTTTTGATACAGAATTCCGCAAAACTGCGGTATACTTTATTGTACCCCTTTTCCCTCTGCTTGTCAAGAAAAGGCGAAATTTTTTAAAAGGAAAAACTATTTCTTTCTTTTTCGCACGGGGAACTTACGGAAACGCCGAATGACGCTGTATTTCGCCTTAAGGAAGCACTGATTCAATCCGATGCGCACGAAGGAATGGATCTTTTTCCGT
>CAMOCU010000198.1 GCA_946610835.1 uncultured Clostridia bacterium
GGCGGATCTGAACGGTGACGGTTCTGTCAACAGCAACGATTTGAGCACCATGAAGTCCCTTGTGTATGGTTCCGCAGCCATCCATCAGGGCACCAGAGAGGTTACTGCAATCTGATCCTGCATGCCTGATTGAAACCATCCATATCTTTCCCTGCACAGTTTCGGCTGTGCAGGGATTTTTAATTACGGATTACGGCATGCAGATTTCGCATGCTTACTGCGGATTTTTGAAACAGTCACTGACGTGCCGTCGCACGGCAGAATGCTGTTACGGCAGCGTGTAAGTACAGCAGATAGCTTTCTGAAAAGGCAGTGCTTCCTAAAGCCGATGCACTAAATGAAATCGTTCTTTTTGATATGTTGCACAAAAATCCTTTCCTTGCGTTTGCATGACGGCGGTCTTTTCGTAACCTTTGCCCATAGATCCCTCGGCCACGCAAAAATTGGTTTTCAGCGCCGCCTGACATTTATTGGTTTGCAAAACGCTGTGATGGGCGTTGCTGAAGCGGAATACAAAACGCCGCCTGATTCCGTAAGCGGAACAGACGGCGCAGGGTGCATATGTTGTTTTTATATTGTTTACGGTGAAATCCCGGGTCGAAGGATGCGCGGGTCTTTTATGTGCGAAACATCCGCTGCTTGTTTGTGTTGTATCATGCGCGCGGAGACGTTCAGTCTGCGCTGCCGAACTTCAAGCAAAGCATGGTCAAATCATCGAATTGCGGCGCATCGCCCACAAATTGATCCACGTCGCCCCGAATCTTTCGGAGCGTTTCTTCCGGGTTGGATCGTGTTGTTTGATTCAGGCTTTGCAGCATTTGTTCGAGGGTAAACATTTGATTTTGCGCGTTTGTGGCTTCCGGAACGCCGTCGGTGTACAAAAAGAGCTTGTCGCCCGGTTCCAAATCAATCTCAAAGTTTCTGTACCGCATGCCCTGCATGGCGCCGATTACCAGCCCGTGTTTTTCCGAATGCAGCGTATACCCCTGTCCCGATCTGAAAACGGCCGGATCATCGTGGCCTGCGTTTGCGGCGGTGATCTTTCCGGTAGAGATTTCCAGAATGCCGAACCAAACAGTGACAAACATATCCGCGCGGTTGTTGTCGCAGATTCGGCTGTTGACGAATTCCAGAATCTCTGCCGGCGTTCCGCCCATCATGGCACGTTCTTTCAGCAGGATTTTGGTGACCATCATGAAAAGCGCCGCCGGGACGCCCTTGCCGGACACGTCGGCAATGACGAGCGCAAGATGATCGTCGTCGATCAAATAGAAGTCGTAAAAATCTCCGCCGACTTCTTTAGCCGGAGACATGGACGCGTAAATGTCAAATTCCGTCCGCTCCGGAAACGCCGGAAACAGATTCGGAATGGAACTTTCCTGGATCATGCTTGCAACAGACAGCTCGGTACCGATTCTTTCTTTTTCGGCTGTGATGGATTGCAGGTTGCTCATGTAATTGAGCGTTTCCGTTTCCATCTGTGTGATAGATTGCGCCAGTGTCCGAATTTCGTCTATTTTGCTGATCGATTCGCTCAACGGTTTTTCGTTCCGACTGTTTTCCTGTGCGAAGCGTACGGATTCGGCGCGGATTTGCTGCAGAGGATGCAGCAGCTGCCGGCGGATGAACAGCGAATATGTTACGCTTGTCCCAACGGCAAGCAGTACTGTGACGCCGGCCACCATCCACAAATATGCCCGGCGCATATGCTGCAGCTGTTCCATCGGCCGCTGTACGCAAAGCAGTGCGCGCACTGTGCCGTCCGCACCTTTGAGCGGAATCATGGATGTTGTGTGCGGCGGCGCGCCGTTTAGGTCACGCGTGCGTGTGATGGTCGCATATTCCGTTTCCCGGGAATAGAGTGAGCGATAGATTTCGCGGTAGGATTCATTGGTGGTTTCGCGCACATAACCGATTTCCCACGGCGTATAACCGCTTGAGGGATGCACGGTGTTGAACACGGATGTGAAATGCGCGTAGTCCGTTGTGTCCACCTGAATGACATAGATCAATGAAACATTCTGCTTTTCACACAGTATCTGCATGCGCTGCAGCGAAAGCAGATACTCCGGGTTTTGTCCGCCACTGTCAAGATACAGACCGATATGATCCGAATTGACAAGCGTGGCGGCGGTTTCCGCCGTGCGTAAAGCCGCGCTGTTGTATTCGCGCGTCATGGATGCGGTAAAGCGCACATAGCCGATCAGACTGGTCAGCATGCCGAACACGAGGATCGTCAGTATGATCGAAGCGATCACCCGGAAAGAGAGCGAATAACGCAATTTTTTTTTGCTCATATTTATTCCTCAATCGTCAGAATGTCGGAAAAGCCGGTGATGTCCAGCACTTCCCGCACCTGCGGGGAAACATGACGCAGGATCAGCTGACCCTGACGCATCATCTTTTTTTGCGCGATGAGCAGCACCCGCAGCCCGGCAGAGGATGTGTAGGTCAGCGCCATAAGATCCAGCACGAGCGTTTCTGTTTCCGGCGGCAGTTCATTGATCTGTTTTTCAAGCAAAGGCGCGGTGTTGGTGTCCAGCCGTCCGGACACCGCAAGCGTCACTGCGCGATCAGATTGGGTGATTGTAAATTCCATATTTGTCCCTCCTATATCGGAATTATAGCATAGATGGGCGCGCTTATGCAAGCGGGATCAAGAATATTCTTGAACTGTGCGCCGGCGTATGCTATAATATGGAAAAATGAAACGGGAGGTCGAATCAGATGCAGGCAGATGTGCGTCCGCCATTGATTTTTATCACAGGCGTCGGACAAACCTGGAGCACGCTGCGCGGGGATGCGGAGCGCTGGAATCTTTTTCCCCACGGCAAAAAAGCGTTCCCGATTGCCAAAAAGCAACGGCTCTTTAAGCTGCTGCTGCAGGCAGTGCGCAAAGGCCGCGTTTCCCAGGATCTGCTGGAAGCGGAGTTCCGCTCTCTGTTTCGGTATTGCCGCGTTGACCGGCAGGGCAATCTGCCTGCGCAGGTGCAGGTTCGGTTGTATGGCCCGCGCAGTCTGGATACACTCTCCCATATTGATTTTTACACGGGCGAAAAAACGTCTGATCCGCAAAGAAGTCTGCTGGATCGTCTGCTGCGCGATGTGCCATGCAGAGAATTGATGGACGAATACGGCGCAGAGCGGATGTTTTGCTTCAATTATGCGCCGTTTACCGATCTTGACCGGCAGGCGGAAAACCTGTGCGGCTTTATCGACACAGTGCGCCGTTCCTTCCCGGACTGCGGCCGGGTCACGCTGGTTCCGATGAGTATGGGCGCGAGTGTGACGCTGCTGTATCTGAGCGCGCATACGGCGCACGCGGCGGAAAATGTCGGGCGTGTGCTGTCGGTTGTGGGCGCATGGGACGGAAGCGAAGCGTTTGCCGATGTGCTGGAAGGTGCGGTGTGTGCGGACTGGGATTCGGCATTCTTTGACCAGATGCTGCCGGAGCTGGTGCATAATCCGGTTTTGCTGCGGCTGCTGCGCAGCAATCATGCCGCGGTCAACAGGCTGCTGCAGCAAATGCATCAGGCGCTGCTGGATACGGTATTGCTGCGGTGCGGATCGTTTTTGGCAATGGTGCCGTATCACCGCTGGGAATCGCTGTACGGCGTTTTGTTTGACCAGCAGCGGATGCTGCGCTGCGACCGGCTGCCGCTCGTACAGCGTCAGGCGGATCGTTACATTGCGGCACAGCGCGATCTGCGCGTATGTCTGGCGCAGCTGAACGGACAGGCACAGACAGGGTTTTATTTTC
>CAMOCU010000199.1 GCA_946610835.1 uncultured Clostridia bacterium
TGAAGCGGAAAGTTATCGGTATCTTGAAGAATCGGAATCAATTCTTCGGAACGTACGCCTTCCAGCGGCTTGCCCAGGAAGCATCCGCAGATTCTGCCCATCCATGCACCATAGATTTTCTGACGCAGTGTTGATTTGTTTAAAGGAAAAGCAGGAAGGCTTTCTCCTTTACAGAGATGAAGAGTAGACTGCAAATCGGAAGGCTCTGTGAAGTGGTATCCCTTTACAGCCTTTGCCTCGCTGACCATCCCAAAAATCTCTTTGGCCAAGAGTGTCTTGTGCGTAGAGTTTGGCAAATCCGCCACAGCGTCGAACAGCGGTTTCCACGCTGCGACATCCAGCCCTTCGTCTGTGCATTGTCGGTATTCATTTTGTAGTTCGTTTGCGTAAAATGATCGATCAAATGAAAATGCGGTATCCGGATACTTCATTATATTTTTGCCCTTTCCTGACCGTGAATTTCTTGCGGATTTCCATGGAACGGTTCCATGGTCACAGAGGTTTCGCTGCTAATGCCTTCCTCTTTAACCAGACCTTTTATGGTTGCTAATACAATCGCAAGATCGTTTTTGAAACTGACAGACTGCACATACTGGACGTCCAGATCAAACCTTTCCTCCCAAGATAGCAGGTTTCTGCCGTGAGCCTGTGCCAAACCGGAAAGACCGGGACGCACATCATGCCTGTGTTTTTGATGGGTAGAATAGAGCGGCAAATATTCCACGAGCAGCGGCCTTGGGCCGATCAAACTCATGTCGCCGCGAAAAATATTGTAGAACTCCGGAAGTTCGTCCAGGCTCGTCCGTCTTAAAAATTGTCCGAATCGAGTCAGGCGCGCTGCATCATCGAGCAGCTCGCCATTGGCATCCCGTGCGTCTGTCATGGTGCGGAATTTGTATAGGCGAAAGATTTTTTCGTCTTTGCCCGGCCGTTCCTGGCAAAATAAGACCGGCTTCCCGAGCTTGATCCGCACAAGAATAGCAAGGATCGCATAAACCGGGGAGAGCAGGAGAAGGACACATCCGGAGATCATGAGATCCAGCAGCCGCTTAATAAATCTCGCGTACAGAGTCTGTTTCAAATTGCATCCCTCATTCATTTGATTATACGATCATCATGTTCCTCTTTAGATTTTTACAATTTAATTATAATGGGATTGCCGACTTGTGTCAAGAGCACATAGATGAAAAGAAAATGACAAAACGCTTACAAAATAACAGACGCCGGTCGTAAATGACCGGCGTCGTAGTGTAGAGCACTCGTTATACCATTTTTTCCTGTTTTACTTTTTTGTCGATCACGTGACGGGAAGCAAGTTCGTCAGTGATCTCCTGCACGGTAATCCCCATTTCGGCCATGAGAACCATGACGTGATACGCAAGGTCAGAGATTTCATAAATGGTTTCTTTTTTGTCCTCATTCTTAGCGGCTACAATGACTTCCGTGGATTCCTCACCGACTTTTTTAAGAATCTTATCTATCCCTTTGTCAAAAAGATACGAGGTATAAGAACCTTCCTTTTTGTGGATTTTGCGGCCTTCAATCAGTTTCATCAGACCCTCATACGAAAAGGACGGGATGGATTCCTCGTCTTCAAACACAAGGTTGAAAAAGCAGCTTTCCGACCCGGTATGACAGGCAGGGCCTTCTTTTTGCACGTACACGGCAAGGGCGTCTTTGTCGCAATCGGCAACAATTCGCGTAATGTGCTGGACATTTCCGGAGGTTTCTCCCTTACGCCACAGCGTCTGGCGCGATCTTGACCAAAAACAGGTACGCTTTTCTCGGATGCTGATTTCAAGGCTTTCCCGATTCATATAGGCAACAGTCAATATTTCTCCCGTAGCGTCATCGAGTACGACGGCCGGAATCAATCCTTTTTCGTCAAATTTCAATGATTCAATCTGCATAGTATTATCTCCTTACTGGAATGTGATTTGCATCAAGCAGCGCTTTCAGATCCGGGATGGCGACCTCGCCAAAATGAAAAATGGATGCTGCAAGACCCGCGTCCACACCGGGAATGGAACGGAACAGTTTTACGAAATCTTCTGCACATCCGGCGCCTCCGGAAGCAATAACCGGCACATCGGAAATCGCGCAGACAGCTTCGAGCATTTCCAGATCGAATCCGTTTTTGACGCCATCTGTATCGATACTGTTGATTACAAGCTCGCCTGCGCCTTCTGACAAACCGAAACGAATCCATTCCAACGCATCTTTGCCGGTATCCTCGCGTCCGCCTTTGGCAAATACATGAAAGCTTCCGTTGACCCTTTTGATGTCGACCGACAAAACAACACATTGGCTGCCGTACAGCTTTGCCGCTTCTCCGATGAGCGACGGATTGCGAATGGCGCCGGAATTGACGCTGACTTTATCCGCGCCGCATTTTAAGACACGGTCAAAATCCGCGACCGACTGTATCCCGCCGCCGACAGTAAGCGGAATAAAGACAGTTGACGCGGTTTGCGTTAAAATCTCTGTAAAGATTTTACGCCCGTCACTGGATGCGGTGATGTCGTAAAAAACGAGTTCATCGGCACCGACCTCGCTGTAATGCCGTGCGAGAGAAACCGGGGAAGAGACATCACGCAAATCCAGAAAATTGGTACCCTTGACCACGCGGCCGTCCCGAACATCAAGACAGGGAATAATACGCTTTGTAATCATGGGCGGTTCACCCTTGCCAGCTTCACGGCGTCCTTTAATCGAAGATCTCCGGTGTAAATGGCTTTCCCGAGGATGGCACCGTATATGTCCATCTCGCGCAGTTCCACAATTTCGTCAAGTGTACTGATTCCGCCGGAGGCGATGATCTGCATGGAATATCTTGCACGTAATTCTTTATATAATTCCAAATTTGTGCCATGCAGTGCGCCGTCGCGGGAAATATCTGTTACGATGACGGTGGAAACACCCATGTGCTGCAGCCGCTCAAAAAAGACGTCAGATCGGATTTCGGATTTTTCTGTCCAGCCCTTGATCGCGACAAAACCGTCCCGAATATCCACGCCCACAGCAATCCGGTCGCCGTAGCGATTGACCATCTTTTCCAGAAAAACCGGATCTGTGGCGGCTGTTGTACCGAGAATCACGCGTTCCACGCCGATGTCTATATATGTTTTAACCGTGTCTTCCGTGCGTACGCCTCCGCCGATTTCAACGCTCATGCCGCTTTTTTCAACCAACTTTTCTACAACTTTGCGGTTGGGCGTTGTGCCGTCCCGTGCGCCTTCCAAATCGACAACGTGCAGAAATTCCGCACCGCAGTCTGCAAATTCTTTCGCAACATGTAAAGGCTTTTCACTATACACCGTCATTTGTGCATAGTCGCCTTTGTAAAGCCGAACGACTTTACCGTCGTAAATATCCGTTGCCGGTAAGATATACATAATTTTCCCTCCTTATCCCATCCGACTGAAGGCGCGGAGAATCGTCAGGCCGACTTTTCCGCTTTTTTCCGGATGAAATTGTGTGCCCATAACATTGTTTTGGCCGGCAGCGGCAGTCAATTCTATGCCGTATTCGGTTGTGGCAAGAACAGAATCTGCGCAGTCCGATGCATAAAAGGAGTGGACAAAGTAAACGCAGTCGTTCTCTTGCACATCGGCAAAAAGCGGAGATTTCGGTTTGTCTGCCGGAAAATGAAGGGCATTCCAGCCGATCTGCGGAATTTTCAGCCTATGTTCCGCGTCGGGAATGGGAACGTTCTTCCCATGC
>CAMOCU010000200.1 GCA_946610835.1 uncultured Clostridia bacterium
TGTATTGTCGCCGACATAGCAGGATGTTGCGCCGAGATGGATGATTCCGCGCGCATTGGGGCATGCATCGCCGAATGTGTGGACATGCGCCATAACATCGTGGCGGAATTTGTGCTCGTATGCAGCCGCCTTGTCGTAGTCGATGTCGTAAATGTGCGCACGCATTTCGTCAATTTGTGCCTGTGTGATCGGCAGCCCCAGCTCCATCTCGCTCTCCGCGAGTGCGATCCACAGCTTGCGCCATGTGCTGAACTTGGTATCCGCAGAAAAGATTTCCTGCATTTCACGGCTTGCGTAGCGCGTGCAGAGCGGATTGACATAAACCTGATTGTCCGACATACTCTTCCCCCATAATCACTTAGTATCCTTTAAGGCAGTTCATTATAGCACAAAAGTCTGTTGTATGCAACATCCCAAATGAAAAAAACAAAAAATTTGACAAGATATTGTAGTTCCTGTATACTGAACACACAAGGATGGTGAATATACATGCAATTGAATGCACAGGACGTTGTGCTGTTTGCCGGCGATTCGATCACAGACGGCGCACGCGGCCATAAGATGGATCTGAATCATATATTCGGCCACGGGTACGCCTATATGCTCGCAAGCGAGCTTGCGCTGGAGAATGCTGATGCGCGGCCGAAATTTATCAACAAAGGGCGCACGGGGTACACCATGGCGCAGCTGCTTGAAAAATGGCAGGAGGACGTTCTCAACAACCGGCCGACGATTCTGAGTCTGCTGGCCGGTTCTAACGACGGCCTGTTCGGCTTTTTGCGCGGAGATTCGCCGCAGACGATCTGCAAAGGCTACAGGCAGAGTGTGATTGCCGCGCTGGACAGAACGCGTGAGGCGCTGGGCGATATCCCGGTTTTGCTGCTTGAGCCGTTCTATTTCCCGCTGGATAAGACGGATCTGACATACCGCTTTACGCCGCATCCGGAGTGCGAAGCGCCGCTTGCGCGTCCGGATCGTGATGAAACACAGCAGGCCATGGAGATTCGCACGCGTGCGACAACGCTCATGCAGTCCGCCGCGCGGGAGATTTCCCGGGAAAAGAACTGCATTTTTGTGCCTTTGCAGGAGGCGTTCACTGCCGCAATGGCCGCATCGAAACGCGAATACTTCACATGGGATGGGACGCATCCCACCATTGCGGGACACGCGCTGATTGCTCGCGAATGGCGAAAAGCCGCCGAGGAGGGACTGCACAGATGAAAATGTACGAAAACGATGTTCTGCTGTTTACCGGCGACTCCATCACCGAGGGGAACCGTGCACGCATCATGGACTGCAACGACGTACTCGGGCACGGGTACCAAACCATTATATCAAGCCGTCTCGCGCTGGAAAATGCAGCCGTCCGTCCGAAATTCATCAACAAAGGGCATTCCGGCTTCTCCATGGCGCAGCTGGACGAAATCTGGCAGGAGAATGTGCTGGATCATCATCCCACAAGGATCAGTCTGCTCGCCGGCGTCAATGACGGGTATTTCGGCTTTCAGGAAGGCCTGACGCCTGCGCAGATTGCTGACCGCTACGCGCAAGCGCTGCAAAGTGCGCTGCGCAAAACGTTTGACGCGCTCGGAGCGATCCCGTTTGTTCTGTTGGAGCCGTTCTATTTTCCGCTGGATAAGACGGATCTGACTTACCGTTATACACCGCACCCGGAGTGCGAACCGCCTTTCGGGCGTCCGGACGCGCAGGAGAGTTTGGCATGCACCGCGCACCGCAGCGAAAGTATGCCCTTGATCCGCGAGGCTGCCAAACGTCTTGCGGACGAAAACGGATGCATTTTTGTACCGCTTCACGAGCCGTTTTTGAAAGCAATGCAGCACACTCGCCGGGAATATTTTATCTGGGACGGAACGCACCCCACCATTGCGGGGCACGCGCTGATTGCCCGCGAATGGCTCAATTCTATACAATAAAAGAAATCTTGAAAAATTTGGAATAAACGTGTATAATAAAAGGGAAATAATCCTGAAGAAGGTGAAATATGTATGTATTCGATCCTGATTGTGGAAGATGCCCGTGAGATTTACGAGCCGTTGTGCAGGAATCTGGAGCGGGAAGGTTATTCGACAGATGTAACCACCACGCAAAAAGGCGCCATCGACCGGCTCGAGGACATGCAAAAGCCGTATGATCTGGCACTGGTCGATCTGATGCTGCCGGACGGCCATGGATTTGCTGTGTATCAGGCGGCCGAGGCCAGGCACATTCCCGTGATTTTTCTGACCGCGATCGACGATGATTATACACTGTCGACAGGGTTCGAGATGGGCGCGTTCGACTATATCCGCAAACCGTACCGCGAGAAAGAGCTGCTTTCCCGCATTCGCAGCGCGCTGCGGAAAAGCGGCAAGCTCAATACCGAGATCCGCTGCAGGGATCTGCGCGTTGACCAAACAAAGGGGATTGCTTACAAGGGCGATCAGGAACTGTATCTGACGCGTATTGAATACCGGCTGTTTCTGGTTTTCATGAACAATCTCGGCAAAACGATCACGCGCCAGCGTCTGATCGAGGAAATCTGGGACATTACGGATGAATACATTACCGACAACGCGCTGAGCGTGCATATCATGCACCTGCGCACAAAGCTCAAGGAAGGCACTCCGGATGTGGAATACATTCAGACCAAACACGGATTAGGATACAGAATGGATCCGTAACAAGGAGGGATTTTATGTATTTTCTCCGCAATCCCGAAGTGCGCTATGTCTTTTGGCCGAATCTTACGATCTCGGCCGCGGTGCTGTTTGCCCTGCATCGTATGCTGAATAACGGAGTTCCTGCCGGAACCATTTTGCTGACCGTCGCCATTGCGCTTGTGCTGATGCTGGCGGTTTATCTTTTTGTCGCGCACCGTCATGCGATGCGTGTGCGCCGCTTTTCCCGAAAAATCGAAAGGTCGCTGCATGGCGCACGGGATCTGCGCTTTGAAGAATTTACAGAAGGGGATTTTGCCGATCTGCAAAGTCAGGTATCCAAAATGCTTTTGGCACATTTTCGGCAGGAGGAGGCGCTCACGGCGGAAAAGCAGATGCTCACACAGTCTTTGCAAGACATCTCCCACCAAATTAAAACGCCGCTGGCAGCGATTTCGCTGACGACCGAGCAGCTTTCCCATTCAGACGTGGATCCACTGGAGCGATCCATGCTCACGCATCGTATGCTGGGATTTGTGGCGCGGATCGATACATTTGTCAAAACATTGCTGAAGATTTCCCGTCTGGATGCTAATGTTGTTGCGTTTCAGATGGAGCCGATCCCTGCTGAGGAACTGATTACCAAAGTTTGCGACCCGCTCGAAGCGGCCATGGAACTGCGGGAGATTACGTTTGTCAAAGAAATTCGCCCTGCGGGCACAACGATACTCGGCGACAAGCTCTGGCTGCCGGAGGCGCTCGGCAATATCGTCAAAAACTGCATGGAGCATACACCTGCGGGCGGCAAGCTGACGATCCGCGTAACGGACGACGCTGTGCGTACGCAGATTCTGATTCAGGATACAGGTCTGGGCATTGATCCGGAGGATCTGCCGCACATTTTTGAGCGGTTTTACAAAGGAAAGCATTCGGGGTCAAACAGTATCGGAATCGGTCTGGCGCTGACGAAACGTGTTATTCACGAAATGAACGGAACCATCGAAGCGAAAAACAACGATTCCGGCGGTGCGTGCTTTACGATCCGTCTTCA
>CAMOCU010000201.1 GCA_946610835.1 uncultured Clostridia bacterium
CTCCTCGCTTTCTTCATCGCCGCTCGGATCTGCCGCATAATCTGGCAGCGGAGTATCGGCGATCTCGTTTAGCACGCGCCGGATCCCCTCGTCAATCACAGAAGAAATCACTTCCTGATTTTCGATCATGCGCAGCTGTGGTGCTAAGGTGGTCGGCAGATGCAGAAGGTTTTGTGTGACAGTTGCGGCAATATCGCCCCACAGCTTACGCACATCCTGCACATCAACAAGCTGACCTCGCATCTTGTCAACTTCCAACTCGGTTTTCTGCATTTTCACGGCTTCATGCCGCGCCTTAACAAGATCCAGGTCGTCCTCATCGCCCGCTTCGTTCTCGACGTTGTATTTCACCCATCGCTGAACAAAAAGAGCGAGGTCGTATTTCCCGCCCTCGCTCTCAACGAACAGTTTTTTATTATCCGGCAAATCTCTGTCGATATCGTGAAGCCGCCGGTAGGTATAGCCCGCTATGTTTGCGAGCTCTTTTTTGGTCATGCTTTGAGCCATGCTTATCCACCTATCAGCCTTTGAAGCTCGTGCTCCATGCGTTTTTCCAAGTAAGCCTTGATATCAGCTTGAACCTCGCTTTTGCTTCGGTTGGTTGGCATCTGCGCTACAGAAATGCCGACCACTTTCAGGATCGGGAAGCGGCCTTTCCCGGCTCTGGTGAAGGTCAGGCCGCCAAGCTTCGAGCCAAGATTGCGAAACGGTGCTTGCCCGCCGTAGCTGTCCATCTGCTGCGGAAGGGTGCTCTGCCCGGATTTTACAATGCGTGCCTTGACGCGGTATCTCCTGCGCAGGCTCGCCCAACCGTGAGCGCCGCCGCTTGCGCCAAAGCCGCCGCCAATGCTTTTCCTTGGCCCGGAAATGGGAATGACGCAGCCTGTTCCGCCTGCGCCGCTCGTCACGGTCGCACGGCCTACGGCTTTCCCCACCTCACCCGGCTTGATGTAGTATTGCTTTGGCAAATCCTCTTTCAGGATTTTTCTGACATGCCCGCCCGTCCGCTGGAAGATACCGTACATGACCTGGTTGACGCGGGCGGGCGTAAGCGCACTTTTCAGGCGGTCGATCTGCGCGTCAAGTTCTGAAGCGTCAATATCAAGGTATATTCCGCCTGCCACGTTCTCGCCTCCCGCCAATAAAAAAGGCCGTCGCAATACGACGGCCTTGATCCCCTTCCGCATCGTGGCGGATGGGATAAAAAAGGACGGCCAAGTTTCCTTGTCCGTCCACAGCACGGGGCCGAAGCCCCTTAAAACAGGTTTTTGCTCAGTCGCCGTCTTTCTCTACCTCTGGCGATGGTATCATTTTAGCATATTGCCCTTGTCATTTCAACACACCCGCCGCAAATTATAGTGTTATTCAGCCGAGAATATAGTTTTCCTGCCATTTCACGGCCTCCATACAAGGCGCGTCCTGCACGGCACGGCGCGCCCGTTCATAGCCCCTGCGCGTCAAATTAAGCTCCTGCCGGATCTCCGTATCAGAGAGCTTCATGACGTATTTCATCATTACGAAAGCCCGCATACTGCGGCTCTCAATGCTGTTCAGGATCTTCTGTGCGCGGCGGAGGGATCTTGCATACTCCCTGCACTCCTCGATCTGCGTTTTCTGTATGTCGTCCAGGATGGAGAGCGGACTGTCAATCCCCTTCGGGCCGCCCCCGCCGGGAGCGCCGGAAAGGCTGGCCGTAATTTTCAGCATTCGCCCGTATTGCCACTCGCGAAGCTCCTCCGTCCTCATGACCTGCTGCATGGCGGAAAACACTTCCAAAAGCGGCGGGATGTCCCGATTCTGAATTTTGACCGGGCGCACCGTCCGGACAAGGCTTTGCGCGTCCGGTCCGTTGATCGTGACGTGATCGCCGGTGTCGCTAACTGCAAAACCATAATCCACAAACAAGCCATAGACGTTTGCTTTGACGACTTGGGTTTCACATGTGATCTTTACCTTGCCGACCGTGTAGCTCGACGCCTTGTCCTGACTTATGGTGATTGTTTCACCGCTCGGAAACCGGAAATAGGCGTTTTTATCATCCGCATCTGTGCATGTCATGGTGAGCACGTCGCGCGGAAGAATGCTGTCCCGGTTCTCGTAGGCACGCTGCTGTCTTTCTCTGATTTCCTGCTCTGTCATGTCCGTTCCTCCTTGAAATAGCTTCATTGTTCGATCTCGGCAAATCCCATTTGGCCGCTTCCGATAGCCGTCAAATAGCCGCCTGTCATATTCAGGATCTTGTTCAGTTTAAGTCCCGGTCCTGCTTTTGTCGAAAGATGCTCCGTTTTTGACACGATGTATCGGCACAGATCAATACTTTTCGGGTTTTCTTCTTTTGGCTGCTCTCCTCCGACCATCCGGTAAAGGCGTCGTGCGTCCTCTACATCATCAAGTTTCTCTCTCGCCTTGCAGTAGAGGTCTCGAATCTGTTCCCGAATCTCCGCAACAGTTGGCAGCCATTTGCTTGTTGTTGTGAGCTGCATAAAGGCGAGCATGACGATATCCGCCGGGATATCTTGCAGTCCGAAAGCCCATGTTTTTACAAGTGTCACCTTTTGATCGTGGTCCATGTTCTTGAAGGCATAGCTGAAATTTGCTTCTGCAATGCCGAGAAGATAATTGGCATCCTCAATCGTCACAGTTACCACCTCCCATTAAACCCACTTACAAGACCTTTTGTGCCGCCATATGGCGCGTTCAAATCGACGAGGCCGCCGCCCTGCGGACGCTCCGGCTCCTGTGACTTTCCTCTGCTGCGCCGCGCCTTGCTCTCTTCAAAGCGCTGCTCCGAGAGCTGCACATCAGCCATTGACCGCAGTCCTTCCCGCTGGTAGCGATTCAGAATGCCGCGTATGTAGCTCCAACTTACCTTTCCTTCGCTTGCGGCAATGTCCATCGCGTGAATGACAACATCTGCCCCCAGCGATTCCGTAAAGTCTTTCAGCCCTGCTATGGCCATTGGCGACGGGTAGCTGGCAAAGTGGTCCATGTAAAACGACATGACCTTCCCCAGTTCCGGATTGTCAAGCGGTTCCGCCGCCGCGGGCGCGCCCTTCTCCTCTTTTGGCTCTTCTTCCGGTAGTGGAGGTATATTTGCGTTTGTATTTACGTTTACGTTTAGTTTGTTTTTAATAAAGTGTTCGCCTGCATTTTCGCAGTCGATAACGACAGGATCACCTACACCATCGCCTACAGGATCACCTACAGGATCACCTACAGGGTCGGGTGCAAATTCGCAGGTGATAGGCTCTTGCTCATACATGATCGGCTGCATTTTTGCTTCCGATTGCTCGTTGACCGGCTGCGTTTTTGCTGCCGATATTTTTTCTATCGGCTGCGTTTTTGCTGCCGATTGCTCGCGCTCCTTGCGTTCGGCTGCGTTTTCGCTGCCGATGCCCTGACCGCCTGCGTTTTTGCGCCCGGTCATTTCTTCCGCTGTAATATCGGGTGCGATTTTGTACCCGATCTTGCGGAGATAGTAAATGCGGTACACGGGATCGCTTCTTCTCCCGTCGCCTTTCTGGAAATCCAGCAGGCCCCTTTGCTTCAAACTGTTACGGGTGTTGCGGATAGCCCTTTCGTCAAAGCCTGTCCAGCCGTTCAACTCCACATTGCTCACAGGGAAATAATCATCGGGCCACTCGAAATTCTCCGTCTGCCTTGCGAGATCATTCGCGCAATGGAACAGCCCCAGGTAGAATATCCG
>CAMOCU010000202.1 GCA_946610835.1 uncultured Clostridia bacterium
CCGAAAAAATCTCTCGTCCCCTCGTACACCCCGATTGAATCAGCGCTTCCCTAACTTTGAATATATACCGATTCAGCGGTGCGGGTACGTCCTGTTTTGTCATCCACGTCAAACACGCAGCCGCACAGAATGCAGTCATCGGTGTCCGGAACGTCGAATCGTGCGGGCATGGC
This sequence comes from uncultured Clostridia bacterium, assembly GCA_946610835.1. GTDB lineage: Bacteria > Bacillota > Clostridia > Oscillospirales > Acutalibacteraceae > UBA1425. Next base: position 174 of record CAMOCU010000202.1, read on the forward strand.
GGTGCGCATGCGCGAGATGATGATCTCGCTCTTCACGCCGAGCACCGACTGCCGCGGGCCGGTCATGCCAAGATCGGTAATGTATCCTGTGCCGCCGGGAAGCACCTGCGCGTCGGCAGTCAAAACATGCGTGTGTGTCCCTGCCACAACAGACACTTTACCATCCAGAAAGAAGCCCATCGCGCGTTTTTCGCCGGTAGATTCCGCGTGAAAATCGAGCACCACGATCCGGTACGCCTGCACCTCGCGCAGCAGCCGTTCGGCGCACAGAAACGCGTTCTCCAGATTGTCGCCCATGAAGGCGTTGCCGGACAGATTGAGCACAGCAACCTGCGTGCGTCCCATATCGACCACACCGACGCCGCGGCCGGGATTGCCGGCATAATAATTCGCCGGGCGCAGAATGTCCTCGCGCTCGTCGAGCGTGTCGTAAATCTCCCGGCGGTTGTACACATGGTTGCCGGTCGTGATCAGATCCACGCCGCTGTCAAACAAATGCTGCGCCGACCCGGGCAAAATTCCGTTGCCCACAGCGGAGTTTTCGCCGTTGGCAATGCACAGATCCACACCCTTCAGCTTTTTGAGTGCGGGCAGATGGCGGCGCAGGAATGCGCAGCCCGGCGCGCCCACTACGTCGCCGATCATCAGAATGCGCATAAACAAACCTCTCCTCGTGTGCAAAAAAGGCTGCCGCAGCGGGCAGCCTCATTTTGCTTCAGTTCATGCCGCACAAAAGCGGCGGATTCCATTATTTTGCGTAACCGACTGCGCGGCTCTCGCGGATCAGATTGACCTTGATCTGGCCGGGATATTCGAGCTCCTGCTCGATCTTTTGCGCAACATCTCTGGCAAGCAGCGTCATCTTGTCGTCGGACACGACTTCGGGCTTGACCATGATACGCACCTCGCGGCCAGCCTGGATCGCATAGGAACGCTCCACGCCGTTGAACGAGGAAGCAATCTCCTCCAGTTTTTCCAGACGCTTAATGTAATTCTGGACGTTTTCACGCCGCGCGCCGGGACGTGCGGCCGAAATGGCGTCCGCAGCCTGCACAAGCACGGCTACCGTTGTTTTGGGTTCGATGTCGCCGTGGTGCGCCTGAATGGCATGCACAACATAATCGTTTTCCTTGTATTTTTTTGCCCACTCGACGCCCAGCTCCACATGGCTGCCGTCCATCTCGTGGTCGAGCGCCTTGCCGATGTCGTGCAGCAGACCCGCACGCTTGGCCGTCTTGATCTCCGGCGCGGAAAGTCCCAGTTCGGACGCCATCAGTCCCGCAAGGTAGGACACTTCGAGCGAATGGTTCAGCACGTTTTGACCGAAGCTCGTGCGGTAACGCAGCTTACCCAGCAGCTTGACCAGCTCCGGATGAATACCGGCCACACCCGCATCGATCAGCGCGCGTTCGCCGGTCTGCTTGATTGTGGCTTCCACCTCACGCTGCGCTTTGGCATACATATCCTCGATGCGTGTCGGATGAATGCGGCCGTCGGAAATCAGTTTTTCGAGCGTCAGACGCGCGATCTCCCGACGAACCGGGTCAAAGCTGGAAACTGTGATTGTCTCCGGCGTATCGTCAATAATCAGATCCACGCCTGTGGCCGTTTCGAGTGCGCGGATATTGCGGCCCTCGCGGCCGATGATGCGTCCCTTCATCTCGTCGTTGGGCAGCGTCACAACGGACACCGTCGCCTCGGCGGCATGATCGGCGGCGCAGCGCTGGATCGCGGTGGCCACGATCTCACGCGCGAGCGAATCGGCCTCATCTTTGGTCTTTTGCGTGTAATCCATGATGCGGATGGCCTTTTCGTGCGTCAGTTCGGATTCCAAAGACTGCAGCAGCAGTTCCTTGGCCTGCTCTTTGGAAAAGCCGGAAATGCGCTCAAGTTTGTCAAACTGTTCGCGTTTGAGATTTTCAACGTCGGCCAGTTTCTCCTCCGCCTCTTTGATCTTGCGGTTGAGCGTGTCCTCCTTCTTTTCCAGATTTTCGGTCTTTTTGTCGAGGTTTTCCTCTTTCTGCATGATGCGGCGCTCCTGGCGCTGCACCTCTGTGCGGCGTTCACGCAGCTCCTTTTCGGTCTCCGTGCGCTGCTTGTGGATCTCATCCTTTGCCTCGAGAATCGCTTCCTTCTTTTTGGATTCGGCCTGACTGATCGCTTCGGAAACGATCTTTTTGGCCTGCTCCTCGGCGGAACCGATCTTTGCCTCAGAGGTCTTTTTGCGGTATTGATTGCCGACTACAAATCCGACAACGGCGAAAAGGATCGCCGCGACAACGGCAATAATAACCGCGAATGCGATGGATAACAAACCTGCATACACCTCCTGTGATTTTTGGGTAAAGAAAAACGCGATGGGTCGCACAGCCCCGAAGGGCTGCGGGATCTCACCGCTTTCAAAAGACAAAGATACAGTTTTAAAAATCCAAAACCGACCCGCGCGGCCGCCGAAAGACGAACGCGCAAGCAGCGCCTCTATTCAAAAGCTCCACGGGAGCTCGAGGGGAACGGAATCCGACCTGTATAAAAATTCTATAAAAAGCGGTGACATCCAAAATAATGTATAACATTTGGATATATCACACATCATCTATAGTATTGTAATGCTTTTCTGCCGTTTTGTCAAGCAAAAATCTTTACAAAATCTTTACAATTTCGATTATATTAAAAAAAGAGATCGCGTCCGCACAAGACACGATCCCGGCCGGACGTCCCCGCAAACGTACCCGCGGCAGCGGGGGGACGCCCGTATATCCAGCGAACAGAGCGGCTTTTCCTTCCGGACGATATGCGCACGCAAGGCAGCCGCAGTCCATGTCCGGCTGCCTGTCAAGGATCGCTCCCGCAGCGCCGTATGGATTTCCGTCCGCAGTTCTATCATGCCCTGTACTTTGCGGAATATACAAAAAAATTTGCAAAGAAAAAGAGCCGTCCGACCGGACAGCCCTTTTCTTTGAGGGGGGTTGCTTTTGAGGAGGGGTAATGACCTTTTCAGGTCCGCTCAGGAGACTGGGTGCGGCTCCGTTCCCCTTGAGCTTGTCTATAGTATACAGGCAGAATATGAAAAAGGCATGAACAAAGCATGAAGCTTCCGTATGAAAAATATGAACAGTTGCAATCGGCCGCAAAGGGTGGTACAATAGGCGCAGAACATCTGGGAGGATATTGTGATGCAAAGCGATTTTTATGCGCTGATGGCGCGGATGAAATACATCAACCGCTGGGCGCTCATGCGCAACGCCCACGAGGAGAATCTGAGCGAACACAGCCTGGACACAGCGATCACGGCGCATGCGCTGGTGCTGCTGTACAACCAGAGCCATGACACGCCGCTGAATGCGGAACGTGCCGCCGTGCTTGCGCTCTTTCACGATGCGCCGGAAATTCTGACGGGCGACATGCCTACCCCCGTGAAATACTACAACGACGCTGTGCGCGACGCATACAGAGCGGTGGAGGACAGGGCGTGCGAAACGATTCTGTCGCTCCTGCCGCCGGAACTGCGCGGGATCTACACGCCCTTTTTCC
>CAMOCU010000203.1 GCA_946610835.1 uncultured Clostridia bacterium
TTCGAGAACCCGATTGATTTCGGCAACCTCATCAGTGCGCCCGGACAGGATTAACCTGAACTGACCAACAGCATCCGGATAGGCTTCGGCCTGTCCGGATGTTTTGCACATTTGAGCCTCTTCATGGTGTTCCGTGCAGAACAATGCATAAAGAAGTCAAGTTACGTACTCCACTCAATTGCCTTCCCTTGGGGGAAGGCGCCGAACGAATGTGAGGCGGATGAGGGAAACCTTACCGCATGAGCTTTTGCATCGTAAAGGTATCATATCCCTGCCCGGTACGGAGATCAACTCAAAATCCGGCCGGGGAGTGCTCCGGATGGATTTCTCCTCCACGATCAGTCCCATTTCGTAGCGGGAATAGCCGTTGAAAAAGAAGCAGCTCATCTCGTCCTCCGGGTTTGCAGATTTGTTTTGATATGGATTTTGCCAACGAATACTTGACACATTCCAAAAAATCAGTTTTGCTTGCAGTTGTGCCGAAAATGGTATATAATAAATATAGTACAGAATACGTCTGAGGGAGGGATGCGCGTGCGGTTCAGCGTGATGGTCACTGTATATAACGCGGAAAAGTATATCGGCGCGTGTCTGGACGCCTTGCTGGCGCAGACTTATACGGATTTTGAGATTGTTGTCATTGACGACGGTTCAACAGATCAAAGCGCTTTGATCTGTGACGCATATGCCGAACGTGACCGCCGCGTGCGCGTCCTGCACACCGAAAACAGCGGCGTGCTGCGCGCCAGAGCGCTGGCTGAGCAAAAAGCCGCCGGTGAATATCTGATTCATTGCGACGGCGACGACCTCGTTTTGCCGGATATGCTGCGCGTTTTCAGCGACGTGATCGACCGCACAAGCGCCGATTTGATCTGCTGCGATTTCAGCCTTTTCCATGGCGACAGTGAACCGATCCGCGAACGCTTTTTTTCGCAGGACAGGCTCTTTGAAGGTGCGCAGCGTGAGGAAATTTATCGTCTGCTGCTTTCTACCCGGTTCAACACGCTGTGTAACAAATGCTTTTCGCGTGCACGGATCGCCAGCGCGCCGGATTATGCAAATCTGCACCGTCTGCGGCATGGCGAGGATTTGCTGCGCAGCGCCTATCTTGTAACGTCAGCGCAAAAAATCGCGTATGTGTGCGGCAGTTTTTATTTGTATCGGCGTGACGTCGGACACTCCGGTTCGTTTGATCCCGAAAGTCTGCGGCTGTACCAAACCGTCGACGAAACGATCCGCCGCCTGCTCAGTCTCCGTGTCCGCTGGGACGAAGCGTGGCAAACGCAGTACAACGAGCTTTGCCGCAAGCAGCTGGATAATTATATCGGTCTGCTGATTCGCAGCGGCTGCTCCGTTACGCAGGGTGCGCGGATTCTGCAGCAATCCGCAACGCTTCCGATCTTTCAGAACGCGCTGCAGGCTGCGCGGCACACGCTGAAATACACAATGCTTCGGCGGCGGCAATTCCGCGCGGTCATGCTGCTTGGCCGCGGAAAGGGGTGGCTGCATGCGTAGTCGGAATGCGCTGCGCGGAATGGTCAGTTCCCTGCTGCTGCAATTTGTAACCATGGTGTGCGGTATATTGTTGCCCCGCTTGTTCATCGGCACATATGGTTCGGCAGTCAACGGCACCGCCGCGTCGATCACGCAATTTCTCGGATATATCGCGCTGTTTGAGGCCGGCGTCGGGGGCGTCGTCCGCGCCGCGCTGTACAGGCCGCTGGCGCAAAACAATCTTGCGGCTGTCAGTTCGATCCTGCGCGCTACCGACCGGTTTTTCCGCCGGATCGCCTGCATCTTTGTCCTGTATGCCGTCGTGATCGGTTGTGTTTTTCCGCTGTTCGTGCGCAAGGATTTTGACTTTTTGTTCACCTTTCTGCTTGTACTGATTATTGCGCTGAGCACGTTTTCCCAGTATTTTTTCGGCATGAGCCGTCAGGTGCTGCTGCAGGCGGATCAAAAACGGTACATCACATCCGACCTGCAGATTCTTACCGTTATTCTCAATACCGCGCTTTCCGTTCTTCTGATCCGGCTGCATGCGCCGGTACATATGGTCAAGCTCGGCACGGCAGTCATTTATGCGCTGCGCCCGATCGTCCTGCGCGTTTATGTTTATCGCAAATACAAGCCGGATCCGAATGCTGTGCCGGACACATCCGCCATTGCACAGCGATGGGATGGCTTCGGCCATCATACCGCCTACTTCCTGCACACAAACACGGATGTTTTTGTCTTAACGGTTTTTTCCGGCTTTGTGTCCTCGCTGCAGATCGCAGATGTTTCGGTCTATACGGTGTATTACAGCATCGTATCCGGTGTGGAAAAAATTGTCGCGGCTTTTTCCAGCGGCGTGGAGGCTGCGTTCGGCAACATGATCGCACGGGAAGAAACGCAAACACTGCAAAAGAATTTTGCCGTGTACGAGTATTTTTCCTTTACGCTCACAACGCTTCTGTTTACCTGCGCCGGAATTCTGCTGCAGCCGTTTATCGCGGTTTATACGCATGGCATCACGGATGCGCAGTATGCGCGTCCTGCATTTGGAATCTTGCTCACACTCGCTGAAGCCGTCTACTGTATCCGCATCCCGTACAACAACGTCACACTGGCCGCCGGGCATTACCGCCAAACGCGCAACGGCGCGTTTATCGAAGCGGGTATCAATATTGTACTCTCGCTCGTGCTGGTCGTCCCGCTTGGTCTGGAGGGCGTCGCGCTGGCTACGCTTGCCGCAATGGTATTCCGCACAATCCAGTACGCCGTGTATCTGTCCGGTCAGATTCTGCATCGCAGCATTCTGTATTTCTTCCGGCGTTGCGCGATTGCGGGATTGACCGCAGGACTTACGGTTTTTATTCATCACCTTCTGCCGGCATCAACCCCGTTGAACTACCTGCAATGGGCGCTGTACGGCATAAGAACGGCCGCGATCTGCGGCATACTGCTGCTTGCATCCAGTCTGCTCTTTGACCGTCCTGCATTGCGTGTGCTGTGGGCCATCTTTAAAAACAGTATCAAAACAAGGAGTGCTTGCAAATGAAAAGAATCGTCCCGCTTTTCCTTGCCGTAATCATCAGTCTGTCCGCTTGCGGAAAAACAAACGCGCCGCAAAGCGAGGAAACGACAGCTGCGCAAACTGCAGCCGAAACAACACGCAAACCGTGGGACGGCACATTCCCGCACCTATCCACTGTGCTGCCGGAAGGATGGACTGTGACGGAAGATACGGAATCCTATTTTCAGGCGCAGTTCGGAAAAAGCGACGATGCGCCGGTTCTGATGGTATCCGTCACTGCGTTCTCCGATGCGCTCGCGCATGTCAAGGCAAAAATGCTGGCGGATACCGCGCAAGTCCGTGAAGCGGATTCCGCCACAAAAGTCGAGGAGATCCGCATTGGCTCCCTTCCTTTTTATGCGCTGACCTATGCCTCGCACCTGCGGGAAGGCACGCTCTGCCGCACCTGCTTCGGCCAAAGCGAACCCGCATCCGGTTCGCGCGACTACAAACTGGTGGAAATCCGGCTGGACAAAATCACAGACGAAGCGCAGCTGCAAACGCTTGAAAAGGTTCTTTCCGCGTTCTCGTTCCGTTTATGATCCCGTAAAGGCATCCAAGACGCTCTCTCTTGCAGGCGCTCATGTCGAATATCCCCGTCCTGCTGGACACCATGATGGTATCCTCGCGGCGAAAATG
>CAMOCU010000204.1 GCA_946610835.1 uncultured Clostridia bacterium
GCCTGATCCGTGCTGGTCAGCTGTGTGACGGCGATCAGCAGCGGGCGCGTGCCGCCGGGACGGGTCAGTCCCTCGAGCGCCGCCTGCATCATGGCGATCGTCCCGGACGCGTGCAGGTTGCAGACGTCCACGTCGAGCGCGGACAGCACTGCCATCGCTTTTTTGACCGTGTTGGGAATGTCGTGGAGCTTGAGATCGAGAAAAATCTTGTGTCCGCTCGCTTTCAGCTCCCGCACAATGGCAGGGCCTTCGGCGTAAAACAGCTCCATGCCGATTTTGACAAACGGTTTTTCCTGTGTGAATTTTTCCAAAAACGCCAGCGTATCCGCCTTGCTTGCGAAATCGCAGGCGACGATCACGTCACGACCCATGATGGGCACCTCCTATGATTGAACGAAGATCTGTGAGATTGTACTGTTCCATAACCTGCGGCAGGGCGCGCACAATGTCGCGCGCGGCAAACGGGTCGACCAGATTGACCGCGCCGATCTGCACGGCTGATGCGCCGGCAAGCATCATCTCCAGCACGTCCTGCGCCGTGGAAACGCCGCCCATGCCGACGATGGGAATGCGCACCGCCTCGTATACCTGATACACCATACGCAGCGCAACGGGCAGGATCCCGGGACCGGAGTAGCCGCCGAATGTATTGGCAAGCACCGGTCTGCGGCGGCGCAGGTCGATGCGCATACCCTGAATGGTATTGATCAGACTCACCGCGTCCGCGCCCTCGGCCTCCACGGCTCTGGCAATGGCTGTGACGTCCGTCACATTGGGCGAAAGCTTGAGAATGACCGGCTTTTTCGTCACGGCCTTGACCGCCTTCGTCACGGCCGCGGCCATCGCCGGATCGGTGCCGAAGCTCATACCGCCGCCGTGGACGTTGGGGCAGCTGATGTTGACCTCCAGCCAGCCGACTTGCGGCTGCGCGTCGAGCATCGCGCACGTCTCGGCGTATTCTTCGATGGAAAAGCCGCTGACATTCGCCATGACGGGCTTGTGAAAATACGACGCCATCTGCGGCAGAATTTCGCCGATCACGGTTTCCACGCCGGGATTCTGCAGCCCCACGGCGTTGAGCATCCCGCCGGGGCATTCCGCAATGCGCGGCGTCGGGTTGCCGAACCGCGCCTGACGGGTCGTCCCTTTGAACGAGAACGTGCCGAGGCAGTCGATGTCATACAGCGCGGCGAATTCCGCGCCGAAACCGAACGTGCCGCTGGCCGGGATCACGGGGTTGTCCAGTTCGACGCCGCACAGGTCGACTTTTGTATTCACCATAGGATCTCCTCCTTTTGCAGCACGGGGCCGTCCGTACAAATGCGCTTGCTGCCGTACTTTGTTTTGCACGTGCAGCCCATACACGCGCCGAAGCCGCAGCCCATGCGCTCCTCAAAACTGAACTGCCCGCCGGTTTCGATCCGTTCCCAAACCGCGCGCAGCATCGGCTCCGGGCCGCAGGTGTACACATAACTGTACTGCTCCGGCAGCGCATCCGTCACAAAGCCTTTGACGCCGCGGGAACCGTCCGCTGTGGCGACGACCGTATGCACGCCCAGCGCGGCAAACTCCTTTTCGTAAAAAACTTCCGACGCGCTGTTGAACCCCAGCACCGCCGTGACGTCCCTGCCCTGTGAAGCGAGCATTTTTGCCGCCAGATACAGCGGCGGCACGCCCACGCCGCCGCCCAGCAGCAGCGGCATTTCGCCCGCGGCAGACAGATCGTACCCGTTGCCCAGCCCCGTGAGCACGGAAAGTTCCGTACCCGCCGGCGTGCGCGACAAAAGCGCGGTGCCTTTGCCGACGACCTTGTACACGAGCGTCAGCTCCTCGACGTCCCAATCGCACACAGAGATCGGGCGGCGCAGATACACCCCGGAGAGCTTGACGTTGACAAACTGCCCCGGCGCGGTGATCGCGCTGGTGTCGCCCGTGAGCTTTGTTTCAAACACATCTTTGGTCAGCTGCCGCACGGCGGCAACGCGCAAAGTCACTTCTTTCATGTTCCGCACCCTTTATGCATCAATGGTGGCAATTTCAAACGTTGTTTCTTCCAGCACGTCGAGCACGGCGCGCACGGTGTCAAGCGCGGTGAAGAGCGTCACATTCCCTTCCACGCTCGCGCGGCGGATCCTGTGCCCGTCGGCTTCCGCCGTGTCGTGCGACGCGCCGGGATCGCGCGTGTTGACCACATATGCAATGTGTCCGGCACGGATCGCGCCGGGGATGTCGTCGGGATCCTCGCTGATCTTTTTGCGCAGGCGCGTGCGGATTCCGTTTTCTTTCAGGAAAGCCGCCGTGCCTTCGGTCGCTTCGATATTGAAGCCCATTGCATAGAAGCGGCGGATCAGCGGCAGCGCTTCCTGCTTGTCCTTGTCGGCGATGGTGGCCAGCACCGTGCCGTAATTGGTCAGCTGCATGCCGGACGCCTGCAGCGCCTTGTACAGCGCGCGGTGCAGCTGGCGGTCGTATCCGATCGCCTCACCTGTCGACTTCATTTCCGGCGAAAGGACGGTGTCCATGCCGCCGAGTTTGGCAAAGGAGAATACCGGAACCTTGACATACCACTTGTCCTTTTCCGGCGGATACATTTCCAGAATACCCTGTTCGCGCAGACTCTTGCCGAGGATCACGTTGGTCGCAATGTCCGCGAGCGAATAGCCCGTGGATTTGGACAAAAACGGCACCGTGCGCGACGAACGGGGATTGACTTCGATGATGTAGACTTTTTCTTCCTTATCCACGATGAACTGGATGTTGTACAGACCCACGATGCCCAGTCCCAGACCCAGCCGCTTGGCGTAATCCAGAATGGTATCCTTGACCTTTTGCGAAATGCTGAAGGAGGGATAGATGCTGATCGAGTCGCCGGAATGCACACCCGTGCGCTCCACCAGTTCCATGATTCCGGGCACGAACACGTCCTTGCCGTCGCAGATGGCGTCCACTTCCACCTCTTTGCCGAGAATGTAATGGTCGACCAGAACCGGTTTGTCCGTGTCGATCTCCACGGCGGTCTTGAGATAATGCCGCAGCTGCTGTTCGTTGGCGACGATCTGCATGGCCATGCCGCCCAGCACGAAACTCGGGCGCACAAGCACGGGATAGCCCACTTCCTCGGCCGCGCGCACGCCGTCGTCGATGGCGGTCACCGCTCTGCCGGCGGACTGCGGAATGTGCAGCTTTTCGAGGATTTTTTCAAACACGTCCCGGTTTTCGGCGTTGTCGATCGCCTGCACGTCCGTGCCGATGATGTGCACGCCGCGCTCCATCAGCGGCGCCGCCAGATTGATCGCCGTCTGGCCGCCGAGCGACGCGATCACATCCCATGCGTTTTCATAATGCAGGATATTCATCACGTCCTCCGGCGTCAGCGGCTCAAAGTACAGCTTGTCGGACGTGGTGTAGTCGGTGGAAACCGTTTCGGGGTTGTTGTTGATGATGATGGCCTCGTAGCCGTTTTTCTGGATGGTCGTCACGGCGTGCACCGTGGAATAGTCGAATTCCACGCCCTGCCCGATGCGGATCGGCCCGGCGCCGAGCACAACGGCCTTTTTGCGGTCGGTCACGATCGACTGGTTCTCGCCCTGATAGGTGGAATAGAAGTACGGAATGTAGGCGTTGGTGTGGCAGGTGTCCACCATTTTGAAGAACGGGAAAATGTCCGCCTGCAGGCGCTGCTGCCAGACGGCGTTTT
>CAMOCU010000205.1 GCA_946610835.1 uncultured Clostridia bacterium
AATATCGTCCAGATATTCCTGCGCAGATGTACAAAACAGCGGCTCCAATTCGTTTTCCAGCTGCTTTTTGTTCCTTTTACGGCACTCAAGCGCCATCTCCTTTTCAGGCGTGTCGCAGTTGCGCAGCACCGGACTCCTTTCGCTGAGCTCGCCGCGCAAGGAAAGCACACGCGCACGCATGGCATCCCAGTCTGTCCCGTCCAGCGCTTCTATGCAGCGCGTCATGGCGTCGATCTCCCGCAAAAGAAGAGGCTCGTATGCCTCGTACACACGCGCGTGCGGACGAATCAGTTCCAGCGTGCGGGCAGTGATATGGCGTGTTTTGTCGATCACGCGCTGCGCCATACGCGCCGCTTCCCTGCCCCAGACACTTTCGCCGAGCGGCACTTGCGGATCGTACCCGGCGTACAATCCGCGCAGCCAGCGCTCCGGGTCTGCGGCGGCAGACGCGGCGTTGTCGAGTTTGAGAATCGAATCAATCAGTTTGCGGTCGTCCCGCCCGCGAAACAGCAGCTCGCACAGTTCGCCGAAAACGCCGTCCGCATCGTCGGCATAAAAGGATTCCACCGTATCCGCCGCCGCCTGCTCGCGCATGAGCAGCAGCTGGTTGTCGTCCAGGATGATGTAATCCGGCTCGATCTCCAGCTGTTGAAAATTTTCGCGCACAATGTCGCCGCAAAAGCTGTCGATCGTGCTGATATGGGCAAAGGGCAGCAGCGACAGCTGGCGGCGCAGCTGCATATTGTCGGGATGCAGGTCGATCTGCCGCTGCAGCGCGGCCGCAATCTTGTCCTGCATCTGCGCCGTGGCTGCCTTGGTAAAGGTCACGATCAGCAGTTCATTGACGTCACACTCGCCCGACAGTACACGCTGCAGCACACGTTCCACAAGCACGGCCGTTTTGCCGGAACCGGCGGCCGCGCTGACCAGAAGCGTCCCGTCCCGCGCGGAAATCGCTTTGCTTTGATCCTCAGTCCACTGCATGCTCCTGCACCTCCTCGTTCAGCAATTCCAGACATTGTTTGTGGGTGAGTTTCGGGATTGCGCGCTCCGCGTCCGAATCCTCCCATCCGCACACACTGCGGTAGTCGCAGTAAGCGCAGGCGTTGACGGCTTTATCCGTGCGTGCCGGCAGCGCGGGCACATTGCCGGACTGCAGCTGCATGGCCATGTTGCGCAGCAGATCTTCCACCTGCATCTGCAGCGCGCGCATTTCATGCAGCGAGATCACTCGATCCGTCGCGCGGGACGATGCGCCGAGGGGAATAAAACAACCGCTGCGCGCGTGATCCATCGCAAGAATCACTGCATCGTCTTTCAGAATCATGCCGTCCATGCGCATCGCCTTCGCTTTGGCTCTGGCAATCTGCGATTGGTCGGCATTGCGATCCTTCTGGCGGTCAAACTCGGCCTTGGCCGGGACATACAGAACCCCGGCAGGAATCACGGGCTTGCCGTAATACGGCTCGCCGTTTTTCCAGATGGCAAACAGGTAGATAAGCATCTGCAGATTCAGTCCGCCGAACACATCCGAGAGCGAAAACGTCTTGCCGCCGGATTTGTAGTCGATCACACGGATATACGTCCTGTCCTCGGTCTGCAGCGCGTCCACACGGTCGACAAAGCCCTTGATCTGCACGCTGCCGCCGTCCGGCAGTCCGACGCGATAGGGCGGGATCCGGCCGTCTCGGTCAATCGCCAGTTCAAAATCCACCGGCACAAAATCGCACACCTGAAACTCCTGGATCAGCCGTTCAAGTATTTCACCCATCACCTTGTGCATGCGGCGGTACTGGTACAAAAAGCGGCCGGACTGCACGGCGGAGCCGAGATAGGTTTGCAGATAATCGTCCAGAATGCGGTCGATCTGTGCCTGCCGCTGTGCGCGCGTCATGGCAAGCAAAGCATCCCTGCCGACGTCGCGCAAGATGGTTTCGAGCACATAATGCGTCGCCGTTCCCTGCAGCGCGGCGTCGAATACCGCCGGTTTGCGCGGCTTGGCTGCAACACCGAATTTGCAAAAATAGGCAAATGGGCATTTGTAATAGCTCTCCACGCGCGAGGCGGACAAATACATATGAGTGCCGAACAGCTGCCGCGCGATCTGACTGTCCGCGACGCACAGCAGCGCACGTTCACGGATCCGGTCGAGCGCATACAATCGGGAAGCACGTGCGGAGTCGGACTCGAAAAAACTGCGCAAAGACGGGTACACGCCGTCCGCACGCCGCGCATGCAGACACAGCTGTTCAAACGCCGTTTCTTCACTTTCAACAAACTCCAGCCCCTCCAGCGCGCCGGTGCGCACATGCGTACAATGCGGAAAACGGGACAGTACGGTACGCAGTATCTCTGAGCCGAACTGCTCCGAACCGTCCTCCGCCTGCCCGCATGCCGAAAGCGTCAGACGCTGTTTGGCGCTGCAGAGCGTTTTGTACACCAGAAAACGCTCCTCGCTGACTTTGATTTCACCGAAATCATACAGCTCGACCTGCATTTCCTCGCGCAGACGTTTGCGATCCGCATCCGTGAGCAGGCCGCCCCCCTTCGGGATGCGCGGAAACACACCTTCCTGCACGCCGAGCACATACACCGCGCGCGGGGAATCGGTCACCATCCGATCCGCTGCGCCGACCGTGACCTCGTCCAATCCCTGCGGAATATTGCCGAGCGTGTAGGTGCGCAGCACCACCTCCAGCAGTTCCGTATACCGCTTTGCCGTCCATTTTCTGCCCCCGAGCAAGCGCGCGAGCATATCAAGGATTTCCATAAGGATGTCCCACACGCGCTCCTGTTCGAGCGCGAGCGTTATTTCGCCCTTTTCCTGCAGCGCACGGGCGAATTCCTTGAGCCGCTGCGGCGTCTGCATATCTGTCAGAAAACGATAGATCTGCGCGGAGATCTCGCGCCCGTTCGCGTCGCGCATAGCATGCATACACGAAAGCAGCGGTTCGATCAGCCGCGCGCGCAAGCCGTTCAATGCATCGAGCGTCTGCGAATCCTCCGGCTCCATCGTCTCGCCCAATCCGCGCGGATGCGCCGTGAAGGGCTTGCGCCAGTCGCCGGGGCGCAGATCCCACAGCAGCGCATAATTCTCCAATTCGCTGATCTCTTCCGTTGTAAAGGGCAGCAGCCCGGTCTTGAGCATCTGCATGAGTTCCTGCGTATCCGTGCCGTGCACGGCCGCGGCGCAAAGTCCGCGCACCAGCGCAATGAGCGGCTGCGCAAGAATCGGCTGCCGCCTGTCCTCGAATACCGGCACGCCGCATTTGCGCAGCGCCGCACGCATCGGCGCTTCATATGTATCCGCGTCACGGAACAGCACGGCGATCTCCCGGCAGCGGAAGCCCTCCTCGCGCAGCAGACGCTTGACGTCGGCGGCGACAAACGCGCATTCCTCGTACAGATCCGTACATTCCAGCACACGGATGCACGACGCATCGTGCGTATATGTTTCCCCCGTATCCAGCGCGAACACACGCTCGAGCGCATGCAGCGCGTCCGCTTCAAACCGGCGGGAATGCTCGCAAAGCGGCTGCGCAGCCTGCACCGGTACACCCGAACGGCGCGCAGCGTGCATCAGTTTCTCCGCCGTGCGCCGCACATATGCGAACGCGCCGGGATCAAAGCCGCGCGACGGATGTATCGTATCGGTACACAGGGACACATACACATCCTGCGCCTGACGCATGAGC
>CAMOCU010000206.1 GCA_946610835.1 uncultured Clostridia bacterium
TGACGGAAAAAGATCCATTCCTTCGTGCGCATCGGATTGAATCAGCGCTTCCCTAAAAACAGCCGCCCTTTGAAACTTGAAAAATGCAATACGATCCGCTATAATAAACACATAAGCTGCAAATAGAAGAAGAGGGGAGTGCTTATGACGGAAAAACTCAGCAAAAGAAATTGGTTCCTGATCACTTTGTTCTGCTTTATGGGCGGCATTGCATGGAACACGGAGAACATGTACTTCAACACTTTTATGTACAACTCCATTTACGGCGACGCCTCTCAGGCGGCCATGGCAGGCGCTATGGCGCCGACCACAGCTGTGAGCCGTATGGTAGCGTTTTCAGCCATTGCCGCTGTGCTCACTACCTTTATTATGGGCAATCTGAGCGATAAACTGAAAAATCGGCGCTTGTTTATTTCGGTAGGCTACATACTTTGGGGTGCTGTGACGGCAATGTTCGGGCTTATCAGCAAAGAGACTACCGCAAAGCTGCTGCACCTGAACGGCGACGCGGCGATTCTCACCGCCACCGTGTGGGTTGTGATTCTGATGGACATTGTGATGACCTTTATGGGCTCCACCAGCAACGACGCGGCATTTCAGGCGTGGGTGACGGATATAACGCATCCGAAGCAGCGTGCGCTGGTGGAAACGCTGCTGAGCGTTGTGGGTACGGTTTCTGCTGTCGCGGTGACCGGTGTGGGCACCTTTGCACAGGCGGGCAAGCTTTCCTACCGCACCTTTTTTGCAGGCCTCGGCATCATCGTTGCCATCTGCGGTGCGGCAGGCCTGTTCCTGCTCAAAGATCCGCCCCATACTGTTTCAAAAAATGAAAAGAAGTCCAATTATTTGGCAGACCTTGTTTACGGATTCCGGCCGAGCGTGATCAAAAACAATCCCCGGTTGTATCTCGCTCTGTCAGCTTTCGGGCTTTCTGTTGTAGGATTTCAGGTGTTCTTCCCTTATTTGCTGGTATATCTGCAGTACGTGGTGATTCCCGATAACGGCGGCGTACAAAATCTGATTCGCCCGGGCGTGATCGCTACCGCAGTGATTGTGATCGGGCTGATTATTGCGGCCGTGGTACTTATGCTGAAATTTTCGGGTGAGCACAAGGCGGTCTTCCTTGCCCCCGGCGCCATTCTGATAACGGCCGGCTTGGTATTGCTTTCCGTGTCCACGAACATCTATATCATTCTCATAGGCGTGCTGCCCGTGGTGGTCGGCAACGCTATAATCAATATTCTGCTGGGCGCCGCAGTGAAGGACTTTATCCCCGAGGGCAAGGCCGGCATGTTCCAGGGCATCCGCATGATCTTTGTGGTGCTCATTCCGATGGTTGTGGGCCCTGTGCTGGGTGATCTTGCCTGTCGCAACGCTGCCGCCACCTACCCGAATGAATTCGGCGTGGAAACCATTGTACCTGCCAAGGATATGTTCCTTGTGGCAGCCATCGTGTGCGCGCTGGTGCTCATCCCCATGTTCTTCCTGCTCAAAAAAGGCGTGGATACGCTGCCGGAAAAGGCGGAGGTGAAAAGCGAATGAAACCGTGGGAATTTTATACGACAAAAGAGATTCGTCCGCAGGGATGGCTGCTGCGCCAGTTAAAGATTCAGGCGCAGGGGCTCAGCGGCAATCTGCATAAAGTCTGGCCGGACATCCGTGACAGCGCATGGATCGGCGGCAAACGAGAGGGATGGGAGCGCGTGCCGTACTGGCTGGACGGTTTTATTCCTTTGGCCTATCTGCTGCAGGATGAAGAGATGATCGCTGTTGTAAAAAAATATGTGGATGCAATCCTCGCTTCGCAGCAGCCCGACGGATGGATCTGTCCATGCCCTGAAAACAAACGGTCGAGATACGACACATGGGCGGTTCAGCTCATCTCCAAAACTTTAACGGTGTATTACGAATGCTCAGGGGATGCACGTATTCCGAAGGTGCTTTACCGTGTGCTGAAAAATTACTACGACCTGCTTGCAAGCGGCAAGATTCACTTGTTTCGGTGGGCGGAATCCCGTTGGTTCGAGACGTTTATCGCCCTTGATTTTCTATATAAGACCTACGGCGAGGACTGGATCAAAGACCTTGCCCGCATACTGAAACAGCAAGGGTATGACTATAGACGGGCAGTGGATGCATGGAAAAAGCCAAGCCATGTATGGCTGCGCAAGACCCATATCGTGAATATCGCCATGATGCTGAAAAGCGAAGCGGTGTCCTGCGAGCTGCTGGGGGAACCCTATGCCGATCAAGCCGAGGCGCTGCGCATTGTTCTTGACCAATACAATGGTACCGCTTTCGAGGGGTTTACCGGCGACGAGGTTCTTTCAGGACTCGATCCTACCCGGGGCACGGAACTTTGCGCTGTGGTGGAACAGATGTATTCTTATGAGCGTCTGTTCGCCTATACGGGTGACCGCAAATGGGCAGAGCGACTGGAAACGCTTGCCTTTAACGCACTGCCCGCCACACTGAGCGAGGATATGTGGACGCACCAGTATGTGCAGATGGTGAACCAGATCGCCTGCAAAAGAACGATGCTCATGGCGCCGTTCAGTACCAATGGGCCGCAGGCACATTTGTTCGGGCTGGAGCCGAACTTCGGCTGCTGTACAGCCAATTTCAGTCAGGGCTGGCCAAAATTTGCCCTTTCTGCCTTTATGCACCGGGACGATACAATTCTGAGCGCGGTGATGCTGCCCTGTGAATTGCGGGACAAAGGCGTGTTGATTCGGTTGGAAACGGACTATCCATTCCGCAATACCGCGCGTTATACGGTGGATACCGACCGTGCTTTTACGTTGGAGATCCGCATCCCGTTCTTTGCCGAAAACCTGAAGATTGACGGCGTTCCTGCGCCCGTGGAAAACGCAAGGATTGCTGTTGTTCCCGGTCATACGGAAATCGAACTCTCTTTCGATGTTTCGCCGGCATTCCTTGCGCGGCCGAACGGACTGTCGGCGGTGCGCGTGGGATCGTTGTTATTCTCTGTTCCTATCGAATACGAAAAAATTCAGCGAGAATATGTCAGAAGGGGCGTGGAACGCAAATACCCTTATTGCGATTACCAGCTCTTACCCAAAACGCCGTGGAATTACGCGTTTGCTGCCCCTGCGCTGACAGTCGAACGCAACGGTGCAGGGGAGATCCCGTTTTCTCAAGCGTCTCCTCCTGTGACAGTCACGGCGCAAATGCAGCAGATCCGCTGGGGGCTGAAATTTCCATATCGGTCTGTGTGCAGAAAAACGCCAAAATCAAAAACACCTATCCACTCTGAACAACCGGTGACACTGATCCCATACGGCTGCGCAAAGCTGCGCATGACGGAAATGCCGGAGCTTTATAAATAATTGTTCAGCCGATCTACTGCGGTCGACATGAACAAAAAATCGTGATTTGACGAATGCTGAATACGGATTACGTCAGCGAATGAATTTTGGAATCGGGAGGAAAAAGAAAGACCATGAAAAAAGGAATTCTGCTTGTTTTGCTCTGTATTCTGATACTTTGTTGCGGCTGCGGTTTCGGCGGCTCTGGAAAGGCGGACGCTTCGGTCAATCGAACATACACGCTCGGGTCGGTTCATCCGGTCAACGGCAGACAGGGTGTATGCGTGGAAGGCGATTTTTACTGGGTCAGCGGTTCTGCGACGCTGACGAAATACGATCAAAACTGGAATGTAATTGCAGAGAACA
>CAMOCU010000207.1 GCA_946610835.1 uncultured Clostridia bacterium
TAGGAATAAAAGCTGACTTTTTCCTGCTCGTTCGCCTCGCCGGAAATCTCTGCAAACAAAAAACCGCTGGCGTGGGGGAGAATATCCACTACAACGGTCGCAATAATACGTTCCAAAAGGACACACCCTCTATCCGATTATAAAGAAACCCCGCCAAGCCGAAAGCGACCGATAATAACCTGCTCTTGGCAGGTGGGCGCCGCCCGTCGTGTTCACGCTCCCTTCTTCCGGCAAAGCCGGGAGGTCTGCAATCCGGCGACGGAGCCAGGCTCCCTTAAAGTGTTTGTTGGGTTAATATAGATCGCTCATTTACCGCACAAGGCAGGGTTTTCAAAAAATTATTCGTCCGCTTCGAAATCAAACAGATCCGCCAGCCGCTCCTCAAAGGCCTGACCGACGGTGTTGAATTCCTCGTCGTCCTCGATCGGGCACAGGTATGTGTCGCCGTCGTCGTCCTCCTCGACCTTGAGGATGATCAACTCGCCGCTGTCGTCGAGCATCTCCTTCGGGTCGTCGTACACGGGCAGCAGCGCAACATAGCGTCCGTCGTCCGTTTCGATCCGATCGAGCTCTTCGAACACATGCTCCTTGCCGTCCTCGTCCACTACGCTGACAATGTCAGGATTGTACTCGTTGTCCATACTCTATATCCTTTCCAGCTCAGCTTCATTTACACCTCTATTTTACCCTTTTCCGTCGCGTTCGTCAAGCCCCTTTTGCAGGATTTCTTTCCGCGCTTGACGAATCGGGCATTTTCGGGTATAGTATGTACAAATCTTTCCCCAAACGGAGGGCGCTTGATGATAGCGGATCTGTATGATTACGACGGCACGATCTGTCCCGGCGATACCGGGTCGGCATTTTATCTGTACTGTTTGGCGCGCCGGCCGTACATTCTTATTTTTCTGCCGTTTCAGCTGCTCGGCGGTCTTTGCTACAAACTGCATATTCTGGACAGCTTCTCGCGCCGGTGCAGCATACATTGTTATATGCGCGCGATCAATGCGCCGCGCCTTGCCGAACGATTTGCAAAAAAACGTGTGCAAAAAACATTTGCCTACTTTCTCCGCCGCGACCAAAGCCGGCCTGCCGTGGTCTGCTCCGCCTCCCCCGCGTTTCTGCTGCAGCCGATCTGCGCGCAGCTGGGCGTTGCGCATCTTATCGCAACCGATGTAGACCCGCATACCGGACGCATCCGCACACCCGTGTGCAAGGGCGCGCGCAAAGTCGAATTTTTGCACCGTGCGCTGCCCGATACTGTGTACGCGCGCGTGTACTCGGATTCGCTGCGGCACGACGCGCCGATCCTGCGCCTTGGCACGCAGGCGTTTCTCGTGCGCCGCGGTACAGTTCGGGAACTGCAAAATCTTGACAAAGCATAACACCGGATGTATAATACCCTATATAGTATCCACATTTTAATGATTTAACGGAGGAAAAACAATGAAAAAGAAACTGACTGTGTTCGCCGTAACGATTGCGCTGATGACACTGTTTACCGTGGTTGCCTTTGCAGAGGGCGAAGCGGATCCCGGCGCCGGAACCGAGCCGCTGTGGAACCTGTGGAGTCTGCTCGACCCGTCCAACCTCAACCTGGGGCGTCTGATCGCAATCCTGATCTCCACCATCAGCACGGTCGTGCGTGTGATCGGCGGCGCCGGCGGGCTCAAAAACATGCTGTCTGTGCTGTGGAATGCAGTGAAAAACGCGATCCCGCACGCATAATCTTTACAAAAAAGTTACAACTAAGTGACAAAAAGTTGATTTTTCCGGCCTTTTCCGGTTGACAAGCCCACATTTTTGTAATATAATAGGCCTGTACTTACACGCAGACAGACGATTTCGGAGGGATGGATATGAAGCGATCCGTTTTTTACGGGAAAGTCTATCGTATTGCGTGTGTGTCGGTTCTCGTCTCTGCCGTGGGATACGGGATATACGCCGTGCTGTCCGACAACGGCTTTGTCCCGAAGGTAGAGGCTGTACTGCCGGACAGCCAGATAGGAAAGGCCGTTTCCTATATCCGAAAATTTTTTTAGGAGGAAATCAACATGAAGAAAAATCTGAAAAAAATCCTCTCTGTCGTGCTCTGCATGGCGATGATGTTCACCTTTATGACCGTCATCTCCTTCGCAGCGGACGGCGATGTCACGCCTGTTGATCCCGGCACCCCCGGCGCAGAGACCATCATGAACCTCATCAAGGCTCTGCTGACCAATGTCAACTGGGCAAGCATCATCGCAATCCTGACCACCACTGTCCAGACGATCATGCGTCTGCTGGGCGCCGGCGCGTAAGGAGGACACACCATGAAAAAAGTGATTGCTGTTGCGCTTTGCGTCATTATGATGATGACCATGATGCCCATGCTGTTTGCTTCCGCGGCCGATACGGCTGTTGCGGCACAGGACGATCTGGCCGATCTGTGGACAACCGTCACCGGATGGAGCGATCTGTGGGGCGGCTTGCTGAAGCTGATCCTCGGTCAGGATTTCCTGAAGCAGATCTTCCCTGCACTGAAAGATCTGTTTATGGGCGGTCTGTCCATCGGCGACTTCTTCTCCTCGCTGGCCGATATGTGGGCAGGCATCTCCTTCGGCATGTGATTTTTGCACCCAACTCAAAACACCGCAACCGGTTTTTCGGCTGCGGTGTTTTTTTGTACCATTTCGGATCAACAGCTGCTTGCTGTTTTATTTCCCGACACAAAACCGGGCAAAAACTTCCGCCACAACTGCATCTGCCGCCTTTTCGCCTGTCAGCTCCAGCAGCGCATCGATACAGCTGTCGGCGCAAACATTGACCGCATCGAGCGTCATGCCGCTGTCCAGCGCGGCGATCGCTTCCTGCAGGCTTTGCAGACCGCGCACGCAGCAGTCCCGCTGCCGCGCATTGGCAAGCATGGCGGCCGACGGGTCGAAATGATCTGTACCAAGCAGACGGGTCAGCGCATCCCGAAGCGTTTCATAACCGTCACCGGACTGCGCGCTCAGGCAAACAACCTGCGAAATATACGGCAGAATCTGCTCCGGCTGCACCTGCGGCGGACAGTCGGATTTGTTGAGAACGGCCAGCGCAAGCCGCCCGCGGCAGCTCTCCAGCAGTTCCAGATCCTCCCCTGTCAGCGGTTCGGCGCTGTCGAACACCGCAAGCAAAAGCACCGCGCGCTCCATGCGCTGCCGTGCGCGGGCGACGCCGATGCGCTCCACGGGGTCGTCCGTTCCGCGCAGTCCCGCCGTATCGGAAAGATGCAGCACCAGATTGCCGATGCGCACCGTTTGCTCCACCACATCCCGCGTTGTACCGGGGATCTGTGTGACAATAGAGCGCTCCGTTCCGGAGAGCAGATTCATCAGCGTGGATTTGCCGACATTCGGCCGCCCGACGATGACCGTATCCACGCCCTGCGTCACAGCCTGTCCCGCATCGAACCGGTCAAGCAGTCCCTGCAGTTTTTGCGAGGCCTGCACAAAAACAGGACGCAGATTTTCCGGATGAACCGCCTCGATATCCTCATCGGGATAATCCACCCATGCGGCGATCCCGGCGGCGCACGCAACAATTTGATCTGTCACGGCATGAATTTCGCGGCTGAGCGCACCGTCCAGCGCCGTCAGCGCCGCCTTGGCTGCCTGCTCCCCTTGGGCGGAAACCATGCTCATCACCGCCTCCGCAGCG
>CAMOCU010000208.1 GCA_946610835.1 uncultured Clostridia bacterium
ATCCGCGTAACCATATTCAAAAAGTGGGCAAAAGCTTTTATGGGCTTTTGCATACTGCTGCTTGTGCTTGTGTTGATTTTTCCGGCACACATCGAGGGCAAAGAGGAGTTCCGCCGCTGGCTGGGCATCCCCGGTATTCCGCAGTTCCAGCCGTCGGAGTTTGCCAAATTCGGCCTGATTGTCTTTTGTGCGCGCATACTTTCCCAGCGCAAAAAGGTGCGTCGCAATCTGGGTGAAAAGGATTATTCCATCCCGATCTGTCTGGGCATGACATTGTTTGTGTGCGCGCTGATTTTTGCGGAAAATCACCTGTCCTGTACGATCCTGATGCTCGGCATCGGTGCGGTTATGCTTGTGCTCGGCGGAATCAAAGAGAAGTGGATCGTGCTTGTGCTTGCGGCGGGAGTCGGCGGCCTGCTCTTTTTCCTGATGTTCCACGAAACGATCATTGAAAAGCTTCCGATCGGTGAATATGCCAAAAACCGTTTGATTGCGTGGCTGGATAAGGACAGCTTCGCCACAACCATCCGCTGGCAGACAAACCAGTCGCTGTACGCCATCGGTTCGGGCGGTTTGTTCGGCTTGGGACTGGGCAAATCGAAGCAAAAGCATCTGTATATGCCCGAGCCGCAGAACGACTTTATTTTTGCCATTGTCTGCGAGGAGCTTGGCTTTATCGGCGCGATGCTCATTCTGATCCTGTTCGCGCTGCTGATCTGGCGCGGATTTGTGATTGCGATGAAAAACAAGGATCGTTTTTCCGCCATGCTTGTTATGGGAATTCTTTCACAGGTAGGGCTGCAGACCATTCTGAATATCCTTGTGGTGACAGACACAATCCCGAACACCGGTATTTCTTTGCCGTTTTTCAGCTACGGCGGCTCGTCTTTGGTGGTGTTGCTGGTGGAGATGGGCGTGGTGTTGTCGGCCTCGCGCGCGTCGAGTATACGAAAAAAATAAATGCATTTGCATACACAGGAAAGAGGAAATCCAAATGCTTCGTGGAAAACGGATATTATTTGCCACCGGCGGAACCGGCGGCCATATCAATCCTGCGCTGGCTGTGGCCGGATATATTCGCCGTACACAACCGGATGCGCAGATCCTGTTTGTCGGCACGGCGGTCAAAATGGAAGCAAAACTGGTGCCGGCTGCCGGATTCGACTTTAAAACCATTGACATCAGCGGCTTTCAGCGTTCGCTGAGCTGGACAAATATCAAGCGCAATACCGCCAC
Organism: uncultured Clostridia bacterium; assembly: GCA_946610835.1. GTDB lineage: Bacteria > Bacillota > Clostridia > Oscillospirales > Acutalibacteraceae > UBA1425. The sequence continues at coordinate 1,237 of CAMOCU010000208.1, forward strand.
GCTCTTTCGGCTGCTGCGTTCCTCCTCCCAGGCCAAAAAAATCCTGCAGGAGTTCCGCCCGGATGTGGTTGTCGGGTTCGGCGGATATGTCAGCGGACCTGTGCTGCGCATGGCGCATAAGATGGGGATCCCCATTGCGATCCACGAACAGAACGCCTATCCCGGCGTGACCAATAAAACGCTTGCAAAAAAAGCGGACGCCGTTATGCTGACGGTGCAGGCCGCTGAAAAATATCTGGAATGCAAAAATCCGCCCGTGCACACAGGATTGCCTGTGCGCGGAGAGATTGTGGATGCGGATCGCGACTTTGCCCGTGCGGAGCTCGGGCTGGATGATCGCCCGATGATCCTGTCGATGGGCGGCAGTCTGGGCGCGCGCGCAATCAACGAGGCGGTCGTGGAACTGATCGCGGCCAAAGCGCCCGAGGGCAAATGGCAGTTCCATCACGCATACGGGCAGTACGGCAAGTGGGTGCCGGATAGTCTGCGCGAAAAGGGCGTTGATCCCGATGCGCTGCCGAATTTGACTGTGCGTGAATACATTGACGATATGGACCGCTGTCTTGCGGCTGCGGATCTTGTGATTTGCCGCGCAGGCGCGTCCAGTTTGTCGGAATTTGAGGCCGTGGGCAAAGCGTCGATTCTGATCCCGTCGCCGAATGTGGCGGAAAATCATCAATATCACAACGCCATGGCGCTGGTCGAAAAGGACGCCGCGGTGCTGATTGAGGAAAAAGATTTGACCGGAGAGCGGCTGATTGCCGAAGTGCAGGCGCTGCTGGATGATCCGCAGCGGCTGGAAATGCTCGGCGCAAATGCCAAAAAACTCGCCGTACCGGATACGGTGGAGCGTATTGCGGCAATCCTTTCCGATCTGGCCGGCGACTGATCCCGGCGATTGCTTTGAACCGCCTGTCTCACTTTTGCATAGGATGAAAGCAGAAATTGTTTTTTCACTATGCGGAAGGGGAGTTGGCGGCAATGGAAAAATATATCATTGAGGGCGGCAGACGGCTGGAAGGATCGCTGCAGATACAAGGATCCAAAAACAGTGCGCTGCCGATCTTGGCGGCAACGGTTGTAACGGGAGAAACGTCGATCCTGCGCCGCTGCCCCGATTTGAGGGACACACGCGCAGCCATGCGTATCCTGCGGCATATCGGTTGTGCCGCAGAGCGGGTCGGCGGACAGGTCATTGTCCGTGCCGACACGGCGAAACGGTACGACATTCCCGGCGCGCTCATGCGGGAGATGCGTTCTTCGATTCTTTTCCTCGGCGCGCTGGCGGCTGTGTTCGGCAGAGCGGAGGTTTCTTCGCCGGGAGGCTGCGCCATCGGTTTGCGGCCGATCGACATTCATCTGGCGGCGCTTGAGACGCTGGGCGTACATATCACACAGCAAGGCGGTCAATGGATCGCTTATGCACCCGGAGGGATCACAGGCGGACAGGTTGCGCTGCCGTTCCCTTCTGTCGGCGCGACAGAGAATGTGATGCTTTGTGCCGTGCGCGGCAAGCAGCGCACGCAGATCCGCAACGCGGCCAGAGAGCCGGAGATCCGCGACCTTGCGCAGTATCTCAATGCCTGCGGCGCAGATATTCGCGGGGCGGGCAGCGACACCATTGTGATTGAACCTGTCGATCCCGTCCGTGCGTGCGAATATACAATTCTGCCGGATCGGATTGCGGCGGCAACATATATGGCCGCGGCAGCCATGACCGGCGGCGACATCGTTTTGCGCGACGTCACGGTGCAGGATCTGTGGCCGGTTCTGCCGTTTTTTGAACAGTCCGGCTGTCGGGTGACGACACAGGGGGACACACTGCGCCTTCGCGCGCCGCATGTGCTGCAAAGTCCGAATCCGGTTCGTACTATGCCCTATCCCGGATTCCCGACGGATTTTCAGGCGGCGGCCATGGCCATGGCGTCCGTTGCGCAGGGAACGGGCGTGTTTGTGGAAACAATATTTGAAAGCCGGTTCAAACATGTGCCGCAGCTCATTCGTATGGGCGCGCACATCACCGTGCAGAACAACGTTGCGGTTGTGCAGGGCGTGCCCGTGCTGCACGGTGCGCCGGTACAGGCGACAGATCTGCGTGCAGGCGCCGCGCTGGTGTGCGCCGGACTTGCCGCGCGGGATGTGACGGAAGTTCAGGGAATTGAGCTGGTGGATCGCGGATATGAAAAAATGGAGGATCACCTGATTTCCTTGGGGGCGGGGATCCGCAGAATAGTACAGGATGCAGAGTGAGGGATGCGAGAGATGAACAAGAGAAAACCTGCGCCCAAAAAGCGCAAAATGCCTTTGAAGCAGCGGGCAGCGAGAGCTGTTGTGCGATATGCTGAGCAGCGCGAGCGGGAAAAGGCGCAAAAAGCTGCCGCATCAGGTTGCATGTGATGCGGCAGAAAGTGCAAACATCGACTTCTCTCAGGGAGTT
>CAMOCU010000209.1 GCA_946610835.1 uncultured Clostridia bacterium
GACGACGCGCAGCAGATCGCGTCGGCGCTCAAAGCGCTGGCGGATGACGACGGCGTCGACGTGATTTTTACGACGGGCGGCACCGGCTTTGCTCCGCGCGACGTCACGCCCGAAGCGACGCTTGCCGTGCTCGACCGGTTGGCGCCCGGCATCAGCGAAGCGATCCGCGCCGAGAGTCTGAAAATCACGCCGCGCGCCATGCTGTCCCGTGCGGTCAGCGGCATTCGCGGCAGGACGCTGATCGTCAATCTCCCCGGCAGCCCCAAGGCAGTGCGCGGATCGTTGGCCGTTGTGCTGCCGGTGCTCGGCCACGCGGTGGAGACGCTCGGCGGCAACACGCAGTCCTGCGGGGGTCATTATGCACATGGATAATGCGGCATTTGAACTTTCGGAAAACTGCGCGGCGATCATCGGCTGCGGCGGACTTGGCACCAATATCGCTGTGCATCTGGCCGGAATGGGGATCGGAAGACTAATCCTCATCGACTTCGATCGCGTTGAGCGATCCAACCTCAACCGGCAGTTTTTCTTTACGCCCGCTGACGTCGGCGGCGCAAAATGCGATCTGCTCGCCGCACGTCTTCGCGCCTATGCGCCGGACTGCGCGATTGAACAGTATTCTCAAAAAATAACCTGCACCAAGGATCTGTCTGTTGCGCAGGGAGCGGATATTCTGCTTGCAGCCGTGGACGGAAATGATGCGCGGCGCGTGCTGAACGACTATTGCACGCAGCAGAAAAAGCCGCTGGTCAACGGCGGTGTGAACGGTTTGTTCGGGACGGCATATTTATACGTTCCCGGGCTTTCCGCCGACCTTGAACGCGCAGGGCTGCTCGATGCGGAAAACGGCAAAGTCCGCGCCGTCAGCAGCACTGTCGGCGTGATCGGCGCACTGCAGGCGCAGCTGGCGGCAAAGTGCCTTTCAGGCGATTGCGATCCGGCAGGCAGACTGTTTATTTATGACTGCGAAGAGATCCATTCCATGCAGTTATCCTATAAGGGGTGAGACAGGCATGAAAAAGCCATATGACGGGTATATGGGCAAGGTGCTGTTTGTCGATCTGACGAACCGTACACACTCTCTGTTTCCATGGACGGATGCGGATCGGAAACGCACGCTCGGCGGCAAGGTGATGGCGGCGGATATTCTGCTCAGACACATTCAATTCGGTATGCAGGCGTTCGACGCGGAGAATTGGATCGTCGTGACGACCGGACCTTTGACCGGCTGCGGCTGTCCGAACTCCTCGCGCTTTAACATTTCCACGATCTCGCCGCTGACCGGTATTCTCACGTCGTCCAACTGCGGCGGCGATTTCGGTCTGTGGCTCAAGCGCTGCGGTTACGACGCCGTGATCTTTACCGGAAAAAGCAAGTCGCCCGTGACGGTCAGCATCACCCATAACGACGTCGTCTTTGTCGACGCTTCAAAGCTGTGGGGGATGACGACGACCGAAACGCAGGAGCGTCTGCCCAAGCGCTCCGGCAAGCTGGTGATCGGCCCCGCCGGAGAGCATAAGGTGCTGTATGCCTGCGTGTTTTCGGGTGAACGCACGGCGGGCAGAGGCGGCGTCGGGGCGGTATTCGGCGACAAAAATCTAAAGGCTGTCACGGCGTTCGGTACGGCGATGCCGGATGTGCGCGACCGTGAAAAGCTGCGCAAAATCAACGAAAAATGGGTACACATACTGCGAACGCACCCCTTGACCGGCCGCCAGCTGCCAAAGCTCGGCACGGCGGGGCTGATTGCGCCGATGCAGGCGCACAGCATTCTGGCGACCAAGAATTTCAGTGCCGGCAGGTTCGACGGATTTGAAAAGATCTGCGGCGAGGAGCTGGCGGAAAAGCATCTTGTGCGCAACGCGGCCTGTACAACGTGTGCGATCCGCTGTGCGCGCATGGTCAAGGTTGACGACAAGATCGTCAAAGGCCCCGAACTGGAAATCCTCGGCCTGCTCGGCGCCAACATCTTAAACGACGACATCGAGAAAATCATTCGGTGGAATTACGTGCTGGACGAACTCGGCATGGACTCCATTTCCGCCGCCGGTACCGTGGCGTTCGCCATGGAACTGAAAGAAAAAGGCGTGCGGGATTTCGGACTGGAATTCGGTAAAACGGAGAACATCGAGGAGATGTTTCATAAAATCGCATACCGCGAAGGCGACGGCAATATCCTTGCGGACGGCACAAGGAAAATGAGCGAACGCTTCGGCGGCAAGGAATACGCGATCCATGCTAAGGGGATGGAGCTTGCAGCATACGAGCCGCGCCACGCGGTCGGCCATGGTCTCGGATATGCCACGGCAAACCGCGGCGGCTGCCACCTGAATGCCGGCTACATGGTCGTGGTCGAGGGGCTTGGTCTTGACGTGGACTCCCTGACGCCGCACGGCAAGGCGGCGCTTGCGATCATGTTCCAGAATTTGATGGAGGCCGTTTCCGCAGGTGGCGAGTGTCTGTTTACAAGCTATGCCATTCTGCCCGGTTTTTTGATTGACAAGCCGAACTGGCCTGTGACAAAGATCATTCTCGCGGCGTTTCCGTACGTCGGCCCTGTCGTCAATCTGCTCAGTCACTTCACAAAGATTGCCAAGATCAACATTCCGCTGCTGCCGGAGTCTTACGCGATCAAGTATGCGACCGGCATTGCGTCCACGATGGCTTCCATGCTCACATGGGGCGCTTACGGCTACAACACCGAGCGCATAGCCAACGTGATTCTCGGACAGAAAGCAGACGCCGATCAGCTGCCGAAGCGGCTGACGAACGAGGCGCAAAATCCGAACGATCCGCGCACCAAAGTGCCGCTGGACAAGATGAAAAAAGTGTACAACCGCGCGCGCGGCTGGAAGGACGGCATTCCGACCTGGCACCGACTGAAAACGCTCGGTGTTCCGATCCGAAAAGAGGTTTATGACGCAGCGGTAAAGGAGGCGTATCGCTGATGGCAAAAGTTACCGTGAAGTTATTCGGCGTATTCCGTGTGGACACACGCACGCCGCAGGTGGAGATCGAGGTGGAGAAACTGAAGGATGTTTTTTTCGCTTTGAACGAAAAGCTCGGACATATCCAAATGGATTCCGGCCTGCGGTTCAAAGATGCGGTCGTTTACGTGAATGGCGAGGCGTGCAAAAAGAAGGCGAAACCGCTGCAGGACGGCGATGAAATCTGGCTGCTTTCGCCGGCGTCAGGAGGTTGACGGTATGGCATATAAAATCGAGGAAGCGCGCTGCGTCGGCTGCGGCGCATGCGCGTGGATTTGCCTGTTTGATGCACCGCAAGCAGCGAATGAGAATGCGTCTGTTTACAAAATCAACGATAAAAAATGTATCAGCTGCGGACACTGCGAGGACATCTGCCCGAACAATGCAATTGCGCCCGACAAGAACCACAGGCAGATCCGCCGCGTGACAATCGACCCGGATAAGTGCGTCGGCTGCTCGGTGTGCGAGCACGTCTGTCCCGACAAAGCGCCGCACGGTGAACTGCATAAGCCGTTTGTGATCGACCAGGACGAGTGCTTCCAATGCGGTGCGTGCGCCAAACGCTGTCACCATGACGCGATTCGGGTGGAGTACGCTTGAGCGTGCAGAGAACGCCATGCTTTCCTGCCTTAAATAGAAGAGAAACAGAATAGCCGGCATAAAGAACCGCAGCGGTTGCGATCTT
>CAMOCU010000210.1 GCA_946610835.1 uncultured Clostridia bacterium
GGAGCAGGAGCAGCGCAAGGCGATCGAAATTACAACGGCGAACGCCAACATTGCCCAAAAGGAAAAAGCGATCGAGATCAACGCCCGCGAGGTGCAGATCAAAGAGAAGGCGCTCGACGCCGAGGTCAAGAAGAAAGCCGAAGCAGACCGTTTTGCCGCCCAGCAGCGCGCGGACGCGGAACTGTACAAGGTGCAGCGCGAATCCGACGCCCAGCTTTTTGAACGCCAGAAGCAGGCGCAGGCGGAGGAGTTTGAGGCCATCAAACAGGCGCAGGCGCGCAAAGCGCATGCGGATGCGGAAAAGTATGCCGCCCTGCAGCAGGCGGAAGCGGTGAAAGCTGCCGGCCTGGCCGAAGCGGAAGCAATCCGCGCCAAGGGGGAAGCGCAGGCGGAAGCGATCCGGCTCCAGGCCATTGCCGAAGCGGAAGGCATTGCCAAAAAAGCGGAAGCCATGCAGAAATACGGCGAGGCTGCCATGCTGGAAATGTACTTCAAAGCGCTGCCGGAAGTGGCGCGCAATGTGGCGCAGCCGCTCAGCCAGACGGACAAGATCGTTATGTACGGCGACGGCAATTCCTCGCGCCTTGTCGGCGACATCATGACCACCATCGACCGCGTCAATCAGGGACTTGCCGGTTCCACCGGCCTGGACATCAGCAAACTGCTGCAGGCATTCCAGCAAAAGTTTGCCGCAGTGGAAGACGTCGAAGAATAATGCGCCCGGTCTTACCCCTTGCGGCGTTTCGCCGCGGGGGTTTTTCCATAGAATCCGGGCTTGTCCGCAGGCGGAAAGTGTGATATACTGTCGGTGTTTTACAGCAGAATATACACAAGCGCAAGCAGCAGACGCATATCTGCCCCTTCGCTCAGAAGCAGCATCAGAATCGGCAACAGGACGGCGCGGTCGCCGCGGTCGTCCGCAGCAGGCGGACGGGTGTGTACGCGCTGCAGTTCGAGCCGGTATGCTTCGGTGCGCGCGTCGTCGCGCCTGCGGTCGGGCTGGTGTTCTCTGTGCATGTTACGGCTCCTTTCCAAAGTCCTGCAGCAGCGGCAGCACGTCCATCAGGCGCAGGAACTGCATGGCTTCCTGCGCTCTTTTTTGCCGTGCCGCGCTCAGATACGGCGTGAGCGCGGCAATCAGTGCGGTGCGGTCGTCCTGCCCGTGCTGCATTTTGCCCAATACGCGGCTGATTTTCTGCATGGTTGCGGCATCGGGCATTTGCGGCGCATCGGCGGCTTTTTGCGCCGGAGCGTCGCCGAACATCGCTTTTGCCGTGTCCTGCAGCTCCCGCAGATCGTCCTCGCTCATTGAATCCAGCAGCCGCGCAATGTTGTCCATCGAAAAATCCATTTGTTCACGCTTCCCGCATCATTCGTCTTTGCGCCGCAGTTTCTGCATCAGCTGCTGTGCGCTGTCCGACCGGAGAATCTGCGCAATGGCCTCCCGGTCGTGCATGACCTGCTGCAGCTGCTTGCGCCCGTCGTCATCCATCTGCGCGGCGGCAAAACGCAGCAGTGTTTCGCGATCCGGCCGGCCGGAGGAATCGCGCAAATTGCCGAGCATTGTCTGCATCCATTTCTGCTGTTGTTCATCCATACGAATCCCTACTTTCTGATTGATAGAATCCTATGCGCACACAGGAGGAAACATACATGAAAATTCTTGTACTCTCTGACTCGCACGGCAGCGTATGGGCGCTGCGGCAGGCGGTTGCGCAGGAGCCCGGCGTATCCCTGGTGATCCATCTCGGAGACGGGGCGGACGATCTGGCGCACGCGGGCGATCTGATTGCCGGCAGACCGGTTCTGCAGGTGCGCGGCAACTGCGACTGGCACGCGCAAGCGCCGACCCGGCTGATTACTGAGGAGGGCGGCAAGCGCATCCTGCTCACGCACGGCCACGAACAGATGGTCAAATACGGCGACAGCCTCCTGCGGCAGACCGCGCGGGAAAATCACGTCGACATTGCATTATATGGCCACACGCACGAATCTGTGCAGCAATATGACGACGGGCTGTATCTCTGCAACCCCGGATCGGTGCGCGCCGGCGATTACGCCGTGTTGGAGATCGTGCCGCAAGGTGTGCTGTGGCTGCCGAAAAAGATCCGCTGATCCGTTCTGAATGCCATCCGGACTGCATACACTGGTCATGAATCCAGTGCAGGAAAGGCGGTATTTCCATGTTTGTGTATACATTCCGTTCGTCGAAGCTCAAGTGGCTGATTCCCGCGGCGCTTTGCGTTGTGGCGGTGGTCGCCTTTGTCTGTTTTTCGCGCAGCAGCAAGCCGGCCGCGCAGGACGGGGCGATTGTGCTCAAGGCAGCTACGACGGAAGAACGCATGAGTTTTGTTTCCCAGTTCGGCTGGCAGGTGCAGCCCGACCCGGCGCAGGTGGAGGAGGTGCTGATTCCGTTGGAATTTGACGAAACATACGAGGCATACAACGGGATTCAGAAGCAGCAGAATCTGGATCTTTCGCTGTACGCAGGCAAACGGGTCAAACGCTGGTCGTATACGGTGACGAATTATCCCGGCTACGAGGGCAGACAGGATGTGATCCGGCTGAATATGCTCGTGTATGAAGGCATGGTCATCGGCGGCGACGTTTGCTCGCTGGAAAAGGACGGCTTTATACACGGCTTCGACCGCCCGACCACTCCGCTTCCAAAATAAGGAAGCGCTGCGGAAAGGCTTTCCCCTGCAAGCAGACAGGAAAAAACAAAGGCAAGACAGTACGCGTACCGTAACGGCGCCGTACTGTCTTGTATTTTCTGTTGTGCGACACACACCGCGCAGCCCGGTTCGGATTCGCCCACGTCTGCATACAGGCGCATTTTTGCTTGTGTGTATTCGGATACGGGTTCGGATTGGATTGGATTCGGATTCCGGGGACATTTGCATGCAATTGCACGCAAAACGACAAAAAGCATCTTGTGCGGTACAAAAAACTCTTATGTATCAACGATTTTTCCCGGCAAAACGGCTTTTGCAGCATTGTGCCTGCACCTTTCTGCGTATCTGAACCCGATTTTTCCATGTATATGGAAAATTCCGAAAATAGCCGGACGATTCAAATAATTTGTGTAAAAAGTCTTGCATAAAAAGATTTTCCGTGATAAAACAAACAATAAATCTACAGAAGTATATGGATTGTTGCTGTTCTGAAAATAAGACACGAGTCTGAAAGGTTTTTGAAATCTTTTTGAAAACCTTTTGACTATATTCCAAATTGAATGGAACAAGGAGGCATGATAGGTTTATTCATTATTTAAGCAAAAACAACAGCATTATTACTTCGGCAATTAAATAAAACAACAAATGTCTTATATTTTCCTTGTTTTTAAACAATCTTCTGGCCAGAAATTACAGTTATTTAATTGCCATTTTAATAAAATGGAGGAAAATCATGAAGAAAGTACTGAAAAAGTCCTTGGCACTGCTGCTTTGCATGTTACTCAGGAAGGTTACACAACCTACACGTGTTCGCGCTGCGGCGACACATACAAAGACAATTCTGTGCCTGCACGCGCAAAACCGGTTGTGCAGCTGGAAAAGGATTCGCTGTCTATGACGTATAAGACGGAATCCGAACTTTCGGTGAATATCGAAAACAAGGGAAGCACTGATTCAATCCGATGCGCACGAAGGAATGGATCTTTTTC
>CAMOCU010000211.1 GCA_946610835.1 uncultured Clostridia bacterium
GGCGTCAGATTGCCCACCGCGATCCCCTCGCCGCCGTTTTTGTCGATCCGGCGAAACGCCACAACAGAATTTTCGTTGTCGTCGCCGTTGATCCAGCCAAACCCGTCCCAGCTGTAATCCACCTCGTACAGAGCCGGCGTTTGGCGATACAGATGATTGAGCGCAGCAGTGAAGTTTTGCAGCGCGCGGTGCGCGTCATACTCCAGCAGCAGCCAGTCCAACCCCTGTTTGTAATTCCACTCTATAAATTGCCCGAATTCGCTGCCCATAAACAGCAGTTTTTTGCCGGGATGCGCCATCATGTAGCACAAAAACGCACGCACGCCTGCAAACTTTTCTTCGTAAGAGCCGGGCATTTTGCCGATCAGAGAACCCTTTCCGTGCACAACCTCGTCGTGAGAGATCGGCAGAATGAAGTTTTCGGAGAAGGCGTACATAAAGGAAAATGTCAGGCAATTGTGCGCACCTTTGCGGTAAATCCCGTCCATGGAAAAATAGCGCAGGATGTCGTTCATCCAGCCCATGTTCCATTTGAAATTGAATCCCAGTCCGCCCATGAACACGGGTTTGGACACCATCGGCCAGGCAGTGCTTTCTTCGGCGATCATCAGCACATCGCTGTGATCGCGGAAAACAGATTCGTTCAGCTTTTGCAAAAAGTGCACGGCTTCCAGATTCTCGCGGCCGCCGCGCGCATTGGGCGTCCATTCCCCGGCCTTGCGATCATAATCGAGATACAGCATCGAAGCGACCGCATCCACACGCAGGCCGTCGACGTGATACACATCCAGCCAGTACATCGCGCTCGACAGCAAAAAGGAACAAACCTCGGCCTTGCCGTAATCAAACACGCGCGTCCCCCAGCCGTAATGCTCGCCCTTGCGCGGGTCTGCATATTCGTAGCACGCCGTGCCGTCGAATTCGTACAGCCCGTGCGCGTCCTTCGGAAAATGCGCCGGCACCCAATCGAGAATCACGCCGATTCCCGCGCGGTGACACGCATCGACAAACGCCATAAAATCCTTTGGCGTACCATAACGCGAAGTGGGCGCAAAATAACCTGTGACCTGATATCCCCATGAGCCGTCAAACGGATACTCGCCCAGCGGCATCAGTTCGATGTGCGTATAACCCATGCGCTGCACATACGGAATCAGTTCCTGCGCAAGTGCGCCATAGGACAGAAAGTTGCCGTCGTCATATTGCTTGAAGGACCCGGCATGCACTTCGTAAATATTGACAGGGCTGTCGTAAATATTTGTTTGTGCACGACGCAACATCCACGCCTCGTCCTGCCACTCGTAACCGGACAGATCGTAGAATCTGGATGCCGTTCCCGGCCGCGTTTCGGCATGGAAAGCATACGGGTCCGCCTTTAGACGGACAACGCCGTCCGCACCTGTGACAGCAAATTTGTACGTGTCATAAATCTGCACGTTCGGCACGATGCACTCATACACACCGCCCTGGGTGACGCGTTCCATGGGAGATGCGTGCTCGTCCCAGCCGTTGAAAGATCCGACAACGCTCACCGCACGCGCATGCGGCGCCCATACACGGAACCGCACGCCGCCCTGCGGCAAAGGGTGCGCGCCCATGTATTCCCATGCTCTGGAATTTGTGCCTTGGTGAAAGTAATATTCCGCCGCGCCCATACGTGCCTCCCGTCTGAAACTATCCCTATATTTCATTTATTATACCAAATCCATCCGGGAAATGCAACCCATTTTTGAGTATTTTATTCAAAAGAGTATGGAAATACGGCCTTCTTTTTTGTATAGTATGTACAATTGCAGTGTGAAAACACCGTCGGGATTGCAGAACAATTGCTTCTGTGCTAAAATTTTTTTGAAAATGGTGCAATAATTTGCGATTGTTTGGTGTGTTTTGTGTGAAGGGAGGAATCCATATGACGATTTTACATACCGGAGAGGACGCTTTCCGGGAGGCCTTTGAACGTTATACGGACACGGTATACCGCATTGCGCTGCACAACACCCGCAGCCGTGCGGACGCAGAAGATCTGACACAGGAGGCTTTTTTGCGGCTGCTGCAGAGCCGCAAGCAGTTTCGCGATGCAGAGCATGTGAAAGCGTGGCTGATCCGCGTGACGCTGAATCTGTGCAAAAACCATCTGCGCGACACACGTGCGCCGCAGATCACACTCCCCGAATCCGAATCGGCGCAGCCGTCGGATCTGCCGGACGCCATCCGTGAGCTGCCCGCGAACCAAAAAAACAGCATTTACCTGCATTATTACGAGGGCTATACCGCCGCCGAAATCGGCAAAATGCTCGGAGCCAACACCAACACGGTGCTCTCCTGGCTGCGCCGCGGGCGGGAAGCTCTGCGCGACAAGATCGGAGGTTTTGACAATGGAGAACTATAAACAGACAATGGATTGCATCACTGCGCCCGATACGCTGCGTGAACGGATCGCCGCACTGCCTGTACAGAACACACATGCACCAAAAGGACGCGCGGCCTCTGCGCGCCGCATTGCCGCGCTGGCCGCCGTTTTTGCCGTGGTGCTCGCGGCAGGCCTCTTCAGTGTGCCTGTCCTTTTCGGGGCGGCGCAAAAATCCGCCCCGGATTTTGCGTATGAAGAAAACAGCAAGTCCTCTTCCGAGTCGGTAGTCGGCGACGGTTTTGCGTACACAGCCGGAGATCTTGAAGCGCCTGCCATGGTTCATCCGACAGCCGACAGCTCCGCAGACATCGCCGCTCTTCCGCAGGGACGCAAGCTGATCCGCGACGCAACGCTTGAAATGGAAACGAAAACATTTGACCATTTTCTTGTCACCGTCCGGCAAAAAGCTGCCGCCCTGCAGGGGTACACGGAAAACGCATCCGTGGAAGAAAATGTTGACGGATCGCGCCACGCAACGCTTGTTTTGCGCGTACCGGCAGAAAAGCTGGACAGCTTTCTGGATGGAATGGAATCCGTCGGCACCGTCACCTCCCGCGAGGAGAGTCTGCGGGATGTGACGCAGGAATACATCGACGTCGACAGCCGCATCCGCGCGCTGGAAACCGAGCAGCAGTCGCTGCTGGAGCTGCTCCAAAAAGCAGACAAACTCGAAGACATTCTTGAAATCCAAGATCGTCTGTCCGAAGTGCGCGGCTCACTCGAATCGCTCAAAGGGCAGATGCAGGCGCTGCAAAACCAGATCGACTATTCCAGCGTAACAATTTCTGCGCAAGAGGTAAAGCGTTTTACCCCGGTCGAAAAACAAGGTTTCGGCGCGCAGCTGCGCACCAATCTGGCCGAAAATCTGTACGGGATCGGGCAGGGTGCGCGTGCGGCCGCGCTGTGGCTGCTGTCCTCGCTGCCGTACATCGTATTGATCGCCGCCGCGGCAGGGTTGATCCTTCTGATCGTTGCCCTCATTCGCCGCAGGCGCCGCAGAATGCGCTGAAAAGCCAAGCATTTTTCGATCCGTGTTCCGGCACGGGTCGATTTTTATATCCTGCTTCACCATATATGAAGTTCCATTCGATACAAAACGCAAAACCCGCCTGTCCGTTTTCGGGGCAGGCGAGTCGTCGTTTTTCAGGGCAACACCGCACAATTGTGGCGTGCGCCGCGATTTGTGCGGTTTTGCCTTAGGGAAGCGCTGATTAAATCGGGGTGTACGAGGGGACGAGAGATTTTTTCGG
>CAMOCU010000212.1 GCA_946610835.1 uncultured Clostridia bacterium
CGGTCGTGAAATTGCGGCGTCTCCTACGGTATTAATGACTGCCTATGCTGTACGCGGACTCGACATCCATACGTCCTATACCATTTATCGTTTGCTCAACGAGCAGAAAAAACAGGGCGTGGCAGTGATTTATGTCGGCGAGGATCTGGATGTTTTGCTCGCACTGGCGGATCGGATTCTTGTGCTCTGCGGCGGCAAAGTCAATGGAATTGTGGACGGGCGCAAAACAGACAAATCCGAAGTAGGTATGTTGATGACTTATCAGGGAAAGGGGGAATCGGCCGATGCGTAACCAGCATATCACAGTGCAGACGCGCGAGCCGCTTGTGCGAATCATCAAGCGCGGAATTCCGTCCCGTTCCCTTAAAATCCTTGTTCGTGTCGCTTCTTTTGCGGCGGCTATCCTGATTTGCGGTATCTATATTCTCGCTGTTGGCAAAGGTGAAATCAGTGTCGGCAGCGCATTCGCCCAGATGTGGGAGGGCACGTTCGGCACGCCGGGTAACGCCCGGAGTATTCGTATTTCATTGTGGGACACAGCGATCTACAGCACGAAGCTGCTTTGTATTGCAGTCGCGCTTGCACCTGCTTTCCGGATGAAGTTCTGGAACATCGGTGCGGAAGGGCAAGTCGTGATCGGAGGTCTTGCCACGGCTATCATCATGCATGACTTCGGCGATTCCTTACCGCAGCCTGTGATGCTTGCGGTTATGATTGTGGTTTGCATATTGGCCGGTGCGATCTGGGGCATGATCCCTGCGTTGTTTAAGGCAAACTGGGGAACCAACGAGACGCTGTTTACGCTGATGATGAACTACGTCGCCATGAAAATTATGGACTATTTTTACAACAGTTGGAAAGGCAAGCTTTCCGCTCTTCCGAATTTCCCCAAAAACACCTGGCTTCCGTCTCTGTTCGATAAAAGCTACGGTTGGAATATTGTGATTTTCCTGCTGCTGGCTGTTGTGATGTATTTTTATCTTAAAAACACAAAGCAGGGTTACGAAATCTCCGTCGTGGGCGATTCTGTCAATACGGCGCGTTACGCAGGCATAAATGTTAAAAAAGTGATCATCCGCACCATGGCGATCTCCGGCGCAATCTGCGGCCTTTGCGGCGGTTTGACAGTTGCCGGCCAAAACCATGCCATTGCCTATTCTGCTGAGGCAGTACATACTGTGACGACCGGCTACGGCTTTACAGCTATCATCGTTGCGTGGCTTGCTAACTTCAATACACTCGGCATGATCGCATTTTCTGTTTTGATCCGTTTCTTGGAAAAAGGCACCGGTCAGCTTGGCAACAGCTTCCCGGCGTTCTCGGTCGGTTCCGGTAATGTGATGATCGGCATTGTTTTGTTCTGTATTATTGGCGGCGCTTTCTTCGAGCGTTACAAGCTCGTTTTTCGCAAAAGCGAAAAAAAGGAGGTGAGCCGCAATGCTTAACACGATTCTGGCATGGGTCACGCGCGCTATTCTTTTCGGTGTGGTGATGATGTTTGGCGCGATAGGGGAGACGTTGACAGAAAAATCCGGCAACATGAATCTCGGCACGCCGGGCATCATGTGCATCGGCGGCGCATTCGGGTTCGGCTTTACATACCTGTATGAAATGCATACAGATAATCCTGTCGCGGCGCTGTCGATTGCGATTGCGTTGCTGAGCGCATTTCTGTTTTCTTCGCTTGCAGGCGTTCTGTTCTGTTTGCTGACGACGACACTGCGCGCGAATCAGAATGTTACCGGCCTTGCCATGACAATTTTCGGCTCCGGACTTGCCAAATTTTTTGGGACATTTATCATTCCGCAGGGCGTCGTAACAGTCAAAGCGGCGTATGCCAACCGCATCTTTACCAAAAGCATTCCGCTGGATCTCGGGGAGAGTACGGGTGCAAAGATCATTGAAGAAGTCTTTTTTGGCCACGGCTTCATGCTTTATGTTGGCATCGTCATCGCGATCGTTCTTGCTCTGTTCCTGAACCGTACCCGTGCCGGTCTGAATTTGCGTGCGGTCGGCGAAAACCCGGCCACAGCTGACGCTGCAGGCATTAACGTCAATCTGTACAAGTATATTGCTACATCTGTCGGTGCAGGAATTGCCGGACTTGGCGGCGCATACTATATTCTGGATTACAACTATGGCGGATGGTCAACAGGGGCCGCGGGCGGTATTCAGGCGCTCGGCTGGCTGGCAGTAGCGCTTGTTATCTTTGCTACGTGGCGTCCGCTGAATCTGATCTGGGGCGCATTCCTGTTTGGACTTTGTTACTGGATGTACAACTATATTGACGTGTTCGGTGTTCGTCTGACTGCGGCGCAAAGCTCGCTTTTGGAAGCCATTCCATATGTTGTGACGATTTTAGTGCTGATTTTGACCAGTGTTCGTAAACGCCGCGAAAATCAGCCGCCTGCCGCACTCGGTCTTTCCTATTTCCGCGAGGAGAGATAATCCGCAAATGTTCCGGTACGGAGATCGATCAACTGCGTTTTGTTGTCCGTATTTTTGGACACATTCTTTCGTATACTGTACTTGTAAACAGAAAGGAGTGTGTCCCATGGAAACCATCATTTTTGCAATTCTCAGCGGAATTTTGTTCTACGCATTTTTACACGAATCCCGTTTTGTTCGCTTCGAGCGAATCGTTTTGGCGCGTGTGTGCCAAAAAATCGTGCAGCTGCACGAAACCCGAAGGCAGGCGGGAAAAAAGGAGAATCGACATGCACACAGTCAATTTGAAAGGGTACAAAGTATCCGAAATCCGTTTGGTCAGCAATCTGGAAAATGGGACGCGCGTCGAGCTGGGTAACCGATACAGCTACAACGTCAGCTATGCCCCAAACAATGTCTGCCGCGGCGAATTTACAATCGACGTGGAGGACAAGCAGAATCCGGATAAATTCGGCATTCATCTCGTCTTGGTCGGAATTTTTGAATTCAACGGCGAGCTGGAAAAAGAACGCGTTCATGTTCTGTCTTTTAAAGAACTGTTTCCTTTTGCGCGTTCCATCATTACGACCGTCACGGCCAATGCCGGAATTCCGCCGGTCATTATTCCGCCCATTGATATCGAATCGCAAGACATTTATCGGTTTGAAAAAAACAGTTGACAATCCGAATCCGGATGTGCTAAACTGAATTCGCAAATTTTAACGCATAACGACACATGTAGTGCTCTGCACATAAATCTGATTACGGTACTTTGCGTAGCTTTACCCAATTAGATTTATGCCTGCAGGGCGCTTGTTTTATGCAGGAAAGGAAAATTGAAAATGCCGAGAAACCGATTCCAACGAATGATTTTTGCCCTCATCACAGTTGTGATTACCGTACACGGATACGTGTTTTACAGTCTGTATGTTATCAACGGCAATTTGCTGATGCAGCTTACAGGTGCAGACAGCGTGCTGCACGCGATCCGTCAGCAGGGCGGCGTATACATGTGCGGCCGGATGGTGCCGATCTGGTGCGTCGTTTTGACAGAATTTTTGCTCGCATATTCGCTTGAAGTCATGATGGGCAGCCCTGCGTCATTTAAGCTGACATGTAGAATCTTTGACCCTAAGGAAGCGCTGATTAAATCCGATGCGCACGACGGAACGGAT
>CAMOCU010000213.1 GCA_946610835.1 uncultured Clostridia bacterium
CCCGCCTCTTTTGAAGTGCATCTGGCGGATATGGAGCAGTTTGACCAGACGCTCGAGCAGATCAATGCGCTGGATAATATCCAGTATGTGCGTCAAAGCAAGGAACTCGCTTCGTTCCTTGTTTCTTTGCGCAGATCCGTTTCTTACATCAGCATCGGCGCAATTGCAATGCTCTTGATCGTCTCTTTGTTTATTATTTCCAACACGGTTCGGATCACCATGCACAGCCGCCGTTTGGAAATCTCCATTATGAAAAACGTCGGCGCAACCAATTCCTTTATCCGCTGGCCGTTTATGGTCGAAGGCATGATTTTGGGTGCGTTCTCCGGTTTGGTGTCGCTCGGAATCGTCTATGGCCTTTACGAGCTTGTGATTACTTCGCTTTCCGGCGCGTTCGGTGCGCTGCAGTTGATTAAACCTGTTCCTTTTGTGGATTACTGGTACTGGATTCTGATCGGATTTGAAGCAATCGGTATTATAACCGGCGGCTTCGGCAGCGCCATATCCATCAAAAAATATTTGAAGGAGAAGGACTATGACGAGGCTCAGGAGGACTAATCTGCCGGTGTGCATAGCGGCGCTGCTTGTTTTCGCAGCGCTTTGCAATCTCGCTATGCCTGCTTACGGATTTGAATATTTCTCCTATGCTTCTGACCGGACGACCAAAGCCGTATCCACCACTGCGGCCGCAGAGGGAAACGGCGAAGCAGCGCCCCCCTCGCCTGCCGCAGAAGCTTCCAGCAGCGCGGAACTTTCGCAGCTGCAGGAAAAATACGATAAGCTCGAAAAAAAGATTCAGGAAGGCGAACAAGGGCTGAGCTCCATAGAGTCCGGCAAACAAACCCAAACGCAAAATATTACCGCCATTCAAAACAACATCAACGATCTCAACGAACAAATCAACGTGCTTGAACAGCGCGTAAACGTTCTGGATAATGACATCGGACAGCTGAACACATCCATTGATTCCCTGAACGGCGACATCTCCAAATTGAACGTGGATATTGTTGCGATGGAAGATCAGATTTATGACACAACACAAACAACAGATATTCTGTACGCCAAAATCAAAGGCCGTTTGGTTCTGAATTATATGAGCGGTTCCGCTTCCAACCTTGAAGTGCTGCTTGGCGTGCGGGATCTGCCTTCGTTTTTAACCAAACTCCAAATCATCCACAACCTTTCCCGGTATGACCGGAAATTGCTGGACGAATTTGAAGAAAATCTGCAAACGCTGCAAAGCCTGAATGCCGTTCTGACAGCGGATAAACATGCGTTGGACACCAAAGAAACGGCTTTATCCGGCGAAAAATCCACGCTCGCTGCAAGGCAGGCGGATATCGAATCCTCGCAATACGTTCTGGATTTGAAGAAGGAGCTTTCGCAGCACAAATACGAAGAAGCGGTAGCATACTTCAAATCGCTGGATGAAACCAGTTCTGATTACAACGCCATGCTGAACATGCTTTCCAAAGAGCAGGATAAGGTGGACAACCAGATCAACAGTTATCTGCTAAAGTACGGTTCTTCGGCCGACAGACCATCCGCTACCAGCGGTGAGGGTGTAACAAACGCTTCCGGAGACGGTGAATCCGTTTCCGGCGGCTCTGCCGCCACAGCGCCTGCCGTTTCGACCACGCGTTCGCGGATGACGAATCCGTACGAAAAAACCACAGCTTCCACGACCACCACGATGCTCGACGATATCGACAGCATCACCTTCCCCGGCGCAACATCGGTTGCGCCTGTTTCCCCTGAATCCATGAATTTGATTTGGCCGCTGCCGTATAAAAATTGTTACATTTCCGCTTATTACGGTCAATATCCTTCCGGCGGCGAGCACCACGGCGTGGATATGTGTGTGCGCGGCGGAACAGAAGGCAAAAATGTCGTTGCCGCAGCAAGCGGCCGTGTGATTTCTTATGGTTTCAACCATTGGTCTATGGGCAATTATGTAATCATTGACCATGGCAATGGTTTATTCACCGCGTATTATCACATGCAGCGCCTGTATGTCGCGCAAGGCGATTCCGTCAGTCAGGGGCAGGTCATTGGCCTGGCCGGCCACACGGGAAACACTACAGGCCCGCATCTGCATTTTGAAGTACGTGTCAGCCGCGGCGGTGTGATTACGCGGATGAACCCATTAAAATTCGTTTCATTACCCGGATAAACGCAAGAAAGGATTGGCATTTTTATGGACAACCAAAAGAAAATTGCCGTCAGAGCATGGCTGGCTGCCGTTTGTTTCGGCGCAGCCTCTCTCGCTGTCCCTGCCCCCATGATCCATGCGGAGGATTCCGTGCTGGAACTGCAGGCACAGTACGAAAAACTGGAACGTCAGATCAAAGAGAATCAGGCGAAACTCGACGCCAAAAAGCAGGATGCTTCCGAACAGAAAGAAGTTGTTTCCGAAATTGAGTCCGAGATTGGTGCGCTGAATAGCCAGATCACAATTCTGAACAAAAAAATTGATCTGCTCAATTCAGAAATCGGAACGTTAAACGAGGATATTGACTCGCTCGATCAGGAAATTTTTGCGATGGAAACGCAGATTGCGCAAACCAAAGAGGACATCGAGCGTTCGCAAAAGCAAGTGGATTCCACTTACAAAAAGGCGCTGGATCGGCTTGCCAAGTCTTACATGGCCGGCAGCGCATCCGATCTTGAACTGCTGCTTGGCGCAAAATCCATGACTGATGTTCTTACCTGGCAGCAGTATATCCAGAACGCGTCCGAGTATGATCGAGGGATCATTCAAAATCTCGAATCCAACATCCAGCAGCTTGAAGATCTGCAAAACGGGCTGGACAATGCTGTGGTTGAAGTGGCCGCCAAAAAAGAACAGGCACAGGCGCAAAAAGCTGATTTAGAAACCAAACAGGCAGATGTTCAGGTTTCGGCGGATGATCTGAATACCAAAAAGAATACTGCGAACGCCAAGCGCAACCAAGCCTATTCACTGCTTAAGTCCATGAATTCCGAAAGCGAAGAATACAAAAAACTTGACGCACAAATGCGCGCTGAAGAAGAACGGATCGACGCGGAAATGAATGCGCGTTTGGCAAAGATCGCGTCCGTTCAGGCGGAGCCTGCGCCTGAAACGACAACGGCTGCTGCGCCCTCAACAACCGCAAAAGATCCGTCCGCAATCGGCAGCCGTGCCAACGAAATGCTTTCTTCGCTGCTGAACGCCGCCACATCGAGCGCAGACGCCGAGAACGCTTCCGCGAACGAAAACGATCCGGCGGTTCCCTCTTCCGGAAATCTGTTCGGCGAATCCGGCTCAACAGTGTCGACAACAGCTGCCGAATCCACAACAGCTGCCGGCGGTTCCCAGAAAGCGTCTACCGGTTCCGGCAGCAGCAAGAACCGCGGCTTGATTTGTCCGATTCAGAATCCGCACGCCGTTGTCAGCGGAACATACCCCTATTATGCGAGCGGCGGCGTACATCATGGCATCGACATCGTCGTCACCGACACGGGCAAAACAATGGGACATGCTATCGTGGCCCCGCAAAGCGGCAAGGTAATTACGGTCGGGTATGGCGACGCATCCTGCGGCAACTATATTGAAATTGACCACGGCGACGGTCTTGTCA
>CAMOCU010000214.1 GCA_946610835.1 uncultured Clostridia bacterium
TTCCCGTTCGTCGTCATACTGGATGCGGATCGTGTACGGCACAGTCGGTTCGGTCAGTTCGGCCGGCACGGTTGTTGCAGGCGCGGCCGTTTGTGCCGGAACGGAGGACAGCAGTATAAGCGCCAGCGCAATCAGATCAATCCCGACAAATGCGCCGAGAATCAAGATCCATAAATTTTTCTTCGGCATAGCCGCCTCCTTTCGCCGCTGTACGCGGGAATCGTTTTATGACCCGATGAGATATGTCTGCACAGGCCGATCATATTTCCCGCGCATCATATCCAGAAGCATGAGCTTAAAATAGAGTTTCGCACGCAGTCCCATATTGTGTCTGTTTGTGTAATCCCGCCCGGCCTTGCCCAAAAGCATGTGCAGCAGGCATTTGCGAAACAGAACATATTCCTGCCCCTGAATCTGCCGGATACCATCCAGTACGCGTTCTGCAGTGGACAGGGTCGTACATCCGGACACAAAGAAACTCCACAAAAACGCCATGATTCCGGCTGTTTGGATCGGAAAGTGATTCTTTTGCAGATACTCCATCCAATCCAGAATCAGCGTAATACGCCGTTTTAAAATGTCTGTGGGGGTTCGGGAACGGCTCAGCGTGCCTGCACGAACTTGATAAATATACAAAGAGCGATCCACAAAAAAAGCACGGCGCACGGAAGCATAATAGCACAGGTTGAACAGCTGGTCTTCGGAAAGAATGCGTTGTGTCGGGACGAAACGCAGCCCGTACCGTTCGATCCGATCACGCAAATAAAGATTGTTCCAGCTGAAAATACTGATTTGCGGGCCGTAATCATGCAGAATCCGCAAATAATCCGGCCGTTGCGGAAATTCGAGCAAGCCCGGCTGAATATCCATAACACGTTCTTTGGCAATAGCGGTTTCGCAGACGGATTTCAGGTTTACAGTGACAATATCTGCCTCGTTTTCTTCCATTGCATGAACCATGGTTTCTACCATATCCGGTTCAATTTGATCGTCGCTGTCTGTAAACAGAATGTATTTTCCGCTGGCTGCGTTCAGTCCGGCGTTTCGGGCAGAACTCAGACCGCCGTTCTCTTTGTGGATGACACGGATGCGCGTGTCCTCCCGGGCAAATTGATCGCACATTTCACCGCAGCGATCCGGGGATCCGTCATCCACCAACAGAATCTCTAACGCCGAATACGTTTGGTTCCGGATGGAATCCACACAGCCCTTGAGATAAGGTTCCACCTTGTATATCGGGACAATCACGGAAACGAGTTTATTCATTTTTCAATACTCCTGTTCAGAGAATAAAGTACAAATCACGAAAAACGATGTAGTTTCTTTTGGAGCACTTCACGTAAGCCTCCCTGTTTGAACAGATATACAAGAGTGAGATAAATCTTATATCCGGTTTTTCCAAATCGTTTTTCGATTCTTCTTTGCTTCACAGCACGTTTGTGCTCTTCCATGCGTTCTGCGGAAAACCATGTACTGTCATAATGATGAATAGAGTAAGTGTTTTTTGTAATCTTGGTTCTTTCCATTTCAAAGTCTTTTGGACATAAGTATTCCTGAGGAAGAACGGCAATGCCGTCAATTACTTGAATCTTTCCGGTGTCCTGAACCAATCCGTGATTCATGAAAATCTTTGTTGTTTCCTTCAAGAAGATTTGTGAATTAACCTTGCCGTCTACCCAAAACGGAAACGATAGAATACCGTTGACATTTTCAGCGATGATAGAATTGTGCTTTTCAGCTCCGAATCCTAAGCCGGATGCAACTGTATGAGGCTTTTCAAATCCGAAAAAACCTTTGTAATCAAGCAAAGGGTCAATGCTTTTTATGAGTTCAACATCAGTATCCAGATAAATTCCACCGTAGTCATATACAACTTTGAATCTGGCATAATCTGATACAAAAGACCATTTACCGGCGTTATATCCTTCTCGGGCATATTCACATACCGAGTAATCGAAATTGTCTTCGTCCCAGCGAATTATCTCATAATCCGGACAATATTTGTACCAGCTATCAATACATTTTTTTACAGAATCTGGCAGAGGATTTCGTCCAAACCAACACCAGTGAATGATTTTTGGAATTGCCATTGTGTATCTCCTTTCTCTTTTTTATAATAGCCTCAGCAGCGCAAAAGCCTGCCGGGGACATGCGCGGAACCGGGCAGGCTTTTTTGCTGCGATCAATCTTCGCTCAAATTGTGTTCGGTATGCATAATCAGAGCGCGGCGTTCGTGCAGTTCTTCGTACATACGGTCGCGTTTTTCGCCCGACAGGTCGTAGAAGAATTTCGGGATCATGCCGATCAGACTCAGTGTCGAAGGCACAACGGAGAACAGCGCGAAAATCGTATACTCCACTTTTTCGCTTTGGCCGCCGGGGACGGCATTCTGGTCGTAACCAAGACGGCCGAGGATCAACGAGTTCAGCGCGCTGCCGACCGTGCCGGCAAGCTTGCGCGTCAGACTCTGGAATACACTCACCATGGCCTCGGCGCGGAAGCCGTTCTGCCATTCAAAATAGTCCATGGATTCGTTGTACATCTCGCTGGGAATGACCTTTTTCAGGCCGTAAATGGTCATCCAGACCGTTTCCTGCAGCATCAGCGCGGGGATCATGACCTTGAGTTTTTTGTATCCCTTGTTGATGGAACCAATCAGGAAAACACCGATCATCAGGAAATTGTTGAAATGTGAAGAAAACAGCCACAGCGCTTTGGTAGAAAAACGGCGGCGCAGTTTCGGCACATACGCATAGCTGACAGGGGAAACAAACGCGCCGGGAATGCCGACGATGTTGGTCAGCGAGGACACACGCAGCACGTTTAGGTAGTAATACTTGTCGCTGACTTTGACCGAGGAGAATGAGCCGAGAAATTCGGAGATAGAAATCAGCAGCACAGGCTTGCACCTGAATACCATTTTGATCGAGTGCATCAGCGAGGGAGATTTGATCGATTGGGACACGCGCTCTTTGGTAATCAGCGAAAAGCCCAGCGCCATAATGCCGCAGGCTATGACGGTGACTGTGCCAAAGCCGATGTAAAGCGAGCGGTATTTGAATTTTACAATGTCGCGGATGGAAAGGTCGATCAGCAGATCGAGCAGCTGCGAGGGCGTTTTTTCCAGAAAACCGGAAAGTAGATTGGCCGCGGTAATCAGCCGCGTGCGATCCATCACGTCCGGCGTAATGGTGGACAGCATGCCGGTTTTGGCAATGTCGCGCAGGGACTCCGCAAGGTTTTTGAACATCAGCAAAATCAGATAAAACAGGAACTTGGAGAAATCTCCCAGCCCCATGGCCGCAAACAGCACAGGCATGAGCCAGTAAATCATGGACAGGATCGTGCCGGGGCCGGCATACAGCACAAGATACGGCTTGAATTTGCCCCAGCGGGTACGTGTTTTGTCCACCAGACCGCCGAGGAAAATGTCGTTGATGATGTCCCAGATGCCGTTGATCGTTTTGACCAGTGCAATGTAGTTCATCCTGATTTTGACAATGTCCGAAATGAACACTTCTTCGGAACCGGAAATGTTGAAACTCGCGGAAATATCATAAAGGATATACCACAAGGTCTCCCTGGAGCCG
>CAMOCU010000215.1 GCA_946610835.1 uncultured Clostridia bacterium
ATCTGCCGAAAAAATCTCTCGTCCCCTCGCACACCCCGATTTAATCAGCGCTTCCGTAGAACGGAATGGAGTCAAACAAACGCGCCGACGGATCTTCTGACAAATGATCCGTATCGTCCGTGGTCAAAAGATAGTCGGAGCCGGGAAGGATCGGCGCGCAGGCATCAGGGTACTCGGAAAGCTCCGCGAAGCCGGGTTCATCAGGAGAAAAGCGGAAAGCTGCAACCCAGATAAATCGGGCGACGAAACGCTGTACAGATACAGATTATGAAAGAATCACTTCGTGGCCGGTACGCGCAGATTCATAAATCGCGTCGAGTATGCGCATGATCTCTACGCCGTCCTCGGCAGGCGCGATGCAGGGCTTGCCTGTGCGTACGCAGTCGATAAAGTGATAGACCTCGTTGCGGAACATGTCGTCAAACACCTGCCCGCGGACGTCCACATGGTCAATGTTGACCATTCGGTCGTTCAGCTCGGTGTACAGATGCAGACCATCGTCGTCCAGCTTGGCGCCGGCTTTGGTACCGAACAGCTCGATGCCGCTCTTGGGCTCGGTGTTCAGACTGAAGCTTGTTTCCACGCTCAGCGTGCTGCCGTCCTCGAAGCGCACGAGCGCGGTGACCATATCCTCGACGTCGACCGCAGGCTTGTCGTCGGAATTGTCGCGCGCGGCAATGTAACCCTTGGCAGTTTTGATATTGGCGCGGTCAAAGAGTTTCTGGTATGTTGCGCCGTACACGGAAACAGCCTTGGGGTTGCCCTTGAGATAGCGCACAAAATCAATCACATGCACGCCCAGATCAATCAGCGGGCCGCCGCCGGAGCGGGATTTGTCGCCGAACCAGCCGCCGGGATTGCCGTTGCGGCGCACCTGCATTGCCTTGGCATAATAGATTTCGCCGAAGAAATCCGTCTTTTGATAATCCTGAAGCATATACATGTTTTCCTCGTGGCGGCGGACGAAACCGATCATCAGCAGCTTGCCCGCTTTTTCGGCGGCCTGCTGCATGGTCACGGCCTGCTGTGCGTTCAGCGCCATGGGCTTTTCGCACAAAACGTGACATCCGGCATTCAGCGCGGCGATGGCACATTCGGCGTGGGCGCTGTTCCATGTACAGACACTGACAAGGTCGATTTCCGGCAGCGTGCGGAGCATTTCGTCTTTGTCGGTGAAAACACGCTCACGCGGAACGCCGTACTGCTCGGCCTTGGCCAGCGCACGCGCTTCATTGAGATCGCACAGGGCATACAGCTCTGTGTACGGATTTTCGACATACTGTTTGAGATGATTCGGGCTGATGCTGCCCGTGCCGATTACGGCTGCTTTTAAAAGGGACATAAGAATTCTCCTAACTAAAAAATATTTTGAAAGGAATTATTTTCCGACGAAGTCGTTCCAATGCAAACGAAACCGTGCAGTTGTCCAGACCTCGTTAATGACGCCGAAAATGTCCGCGATGAAGCGAACAAAGAAATCATAGAACGTCCGCCCGTTCTCCGGATGTCCGCCTTGCGGATCGGTTTTGGTGATGGTGAACGTATGGAAAGGATCTTCTTCGCTCAAAGCGTAAGAGCGGATGGTGATGGAATCCTCGGAAAAATCGAGAATGTTATAAATCGGCTCGTTTGTCAGATAGCTGAAAGCGATGTTTTCGCCCAGCGGAGGAATTTCAGAGCCTTCCTCGCGGATGCGGGGATGATTGATGGAGCCGGAAACCATCACGATTGCACCCTTGGGATTTGTCACACTCGTTTGACCGGTCAGATCCTGTGCGGTCTTGTTGCGGAATATGGCGTTGGACATAGTATAGTAGTGACTGTGGCCAAGCAGTACGAGATCGAAACGGAACTCGTCGATGATCGGCGCCCAGATCGTCCGCAGCAGCGCGTTTTCGTTTTCACGGTGAGGGATGCGTCCGCCGTACAGATCGTGGTGGAAAGTGGCCACACGCCATTTGGCGTCCGGATATTTGCGGATCGCGTCCTTGACAAAATTGCGGTGGTCGGTCATGGATGCAACATTGCTGTCGAACACAAAGAACAGAACGTCGCCTTTGGTATATGCGTAATCGTAGGAAATCAGCGAATGGACGATCGCCTTTTTGTACTCGCCGGGGTTGTTGGTAAAGTACTTGTACGCAATACCCTTTCGGTCATGGTTGCCGGGGCAAAGCGCAAAGGGGATCGAGGAGAGCGCCGGCGCGCTCACAAGCGAGGTGTATTCCCGACGTGAACCGGTTGTGGCCTGATCGCCCGCGGAGATCAGCAAATCGAGCTGTGCCTTGTCTGCGGCAGCATCCAAAACGCGGGAGAACGTATAGGATTGGTTGACGAGACTGTTCTCGTCGTTTTCCTCTTTGGTGGTGATATGGATATCCGTGGTGTACATGGCGGAGAAATCCGTACCGCTGAGCGTGTGGAAGCTTGCTGTGCCGCTTTGCCAGACGTCGTTTTCACATCGGTAGTAGTAGGTTTTGCCGGGCTGCAGCTGTGTGACGGTAACTTTGGTGCGCACGTCTCCCTCCGGTGTGCGAACGCTGCCGCCCGTAAACGTGCAAGCGTCAGACAAATCTTTGTTTTCGCTGACAATTACACGACCTGTTCCGGCGTTTTCCGGCGCATACCAGGAAAAGTTACGTGTGCTCTCGTCTGCTCCGGGCGCCATATACATGCCGCTGCCGGTCTGCATATAATCGGCGTAATAATGTTGCCAGCTTTCGTCCGCAGTAAGCGCGGATGTGCCGAACGTAAAGCCGCTGCATAGCAGGACAAGGCATAAAGCAAGGGAAAGGACACGGCGGATGGATGTACGCATAAAACTCCTTCTTTCTATAGGATCGAATACGAAACGTTTTGGGCGTCAAAGATTCGACACGATGGACGCACCGCAAACAGATTTTTGTATCCTTATCGTTTGACGCGGGCGTTGCCGCTCCAGATGCTGCGGATCATTTCCTCGTCTGCGGGCTGCGCATAATCGGTCAGGAATGTGGTGGCCAATGCGCCGCTTGCCCAGCCGAGCTGCAGCCATTCTTCAGCGCTGTAGCCTTTTAAAATGGCATACAAAAGCCCGCCGACAAAACCGTCGCCGCCGCCGATGCGGTCAAGCACGTGGATCGGACGTGGTTCGGCCACATGCCAGCCGTCCTCGCCCCACAGTATCGCGCCCCACAGATGGGTATTGGCATTTTCGACCTGACGCAGTGTGGTCGCAAAGCACGAAGCGGCCGGGAAGGTTTCGCGAACCGTGTCAATCATCAATTTGAAAGCGTCGATTTTGGACGCGACGTCTTTGCCTCCGGCTTCCGGACCGCGGACGCCAAGACACAACTGGAAATCCTCCTCGTTGCCTACAAGAATATCGGACAGTGAAGCGATTTCCGTAAAGATTTCGCGCAGCTCCGGTTCGCGCCCCTTCCAGAAGGTGGCGCGGTAGTTCAGATCGAAGGAAATACGCGTGCCCGCGGCTTTTGCTTTGCGTGCGAGTTCGAGACAGAACCGGCTCGTTTCCGGCGAAAGCGCGCCGATCAGGCCGGACAGGTGCAGGATTGCCGCACCTTCCCGGTCAAAAATG
>CAMOCU010000216.1 GCA_946610835.1 uncultured Clostridia bacterium
CTGCAGCCGGATATGGTCGGCATCGGGCCGTTCATCCCCGCCAAAGGGACGCCGTTTGCAAGCAGGCCTGCCGGTTCGCTTGCGCTGACACTGCGCCTGATCGCCGTGCTGCGTCTGCTGCTGCCACATGCGCTGCTTCCGGCAACGACCGCACTGGGCACCATTCATCCGCAGGGGCGCGAGATGGGGCTGCGCGCCGGCGCAAATGTCGTCATGCCCAATCTCTCCCCGCCGCGTTTTCGCACGCAGTACGCGCTGTACGACGGCAAAATCTGCACCGGCGAGGAGGCGGCTGAGTGCCGCGGATGTCTGGAAAGACGGATTGAAAGCGCAGGATACCGGGCAATAACCGCCCGAGGAGATGTAAAGCGAGGAACTGAAAATGGCTAAGGCATTGATCGCCATGAGCGGCGGCGTAGACAGCAGTGTCGCCGCATACTGCATGGTGCGCGACGGATACGAATGCATGGGATGCACCATGAAATTATACGACAGCGAACAGGACGCCCCCGCCTCCGACCGCACCTGCTGTTCGCTCGACGATGTGGAGGATGCGCGCAGCGTAGCCTTCCGGCTGGGCTTTCCGTATCAGGTATTCAATTTTAAAGATGAATTCCGTGATAAAGTAATCGCAAAATTTGTGAAAAGTTATATGTGCGGCGTCACGCCGAACCCCTGCATCGACTGCAACCGCTATTTGAAATTTCAAAAGCTGCACGAACGCGCGCGCGTGCTCGGATTTGACTGCGTTGTCACGGGGCATTATGCACGCATTGAGCATGACGGCGAGCGGTATGTGCTCAAAAAAGCGCTCGATCTTTCCAAAGACCAGAGCTATGTGCTGTACTCCATGACACAGGAGCAGCTGCGGCACACGCGCTTTCCGCTGGGCGAAATGACCAAGGATCAAACGCGCGCCATCGCGGCCGCGCAGGGCTTCATCAACGCCGACAAGCCCGACAGTCAGGACATCTGTTTTGTTCCGGACGGTGATTACGCCCGTGTGATCGAGTCGCTGACCGGATCGCTTCCGCCCGCAGGCAACTTTGTGGATCTTGCCGGCAATGTCGTCGGGCAGCACCGCGGCATCATCCATTACACGATCGGGCAGCGCAAAGGCTTGGGTCTTTCATCGACCGAGCCGTGGTTCGTCACAGCCATCTGTCCCGAAACCAATCAAGTACTTCTCGGCCGCGCCGGAGATCTGATGCGTACCGAGGCGGATGTGGAGGATTTCCATCTCATCAGCGGTGAAACACTGCGCGAGCCGATCGAATGCCGCGTCAAAATCCGCTATCGCCAAACCGAACAGAGCGCAACGGTGATCCCCACAGGCGCCGACACCGTGCGCATTCGCTTCGCTTCACCCCAGCGCGCCATCACGCCCGGACAGGCCGCCGTGCTGTACGACGGCGACATTGTCCTGGGCGGCGGCACGATCGCAAGATAAAAATTTCAAAAAAATTTTTCTATTTTCTTTTTTGGACTTGACAACCCGATCGCCTTATGATACACTGTGTTCAATTTAAAACCGTTGAGGAAGAGTGAGTAAGTTCCGTCCCCTCTCTCCCAGAGAGCCGTGGGTGCTGCGACACGGCAGAGAGCATGGAACCGAATGGACTTCTGAGGGCGAGCGGAAACGGCACGCGCCGGAGTATGCGAGACGGAGCTGACCCTCCGTGATCAAAGGTCCGCATATGATCGTATGCAGTAAGCGGGCGTGATAACACGCCAAGCCGGGTGGCACCGCAGGATGTTTATACTCCTGTCCCAGCAAAGCAATTTGCGTGGGGCAGGTTTTTTATTTTACATATTTTTGCAAAGGAGCGAGTACAAATGGAAAAGATCCCCTACAAAACCTATCTGGACGAAGCGGAGATGCCGAAAGCATGGTATAACATACGGGCGGACATGAAAAACAAGCCCGCACCCCTGCTCAATCCCGCCACACATCAGCCCATGACCGCCGAAGAACTCTCTCCGGTGTTTTGCGACGAACTGATCCAACAAGAGCTGGACAATGACACCCCCTATTTCCCCATTCCTGAAGAAATCCTCGATTTCTACAAAATGTATCGTCCCTCGCCGCTCGTGCGTGCCTACTTCCTGGAAAAGAAACTCGGCACCCCGGCGAAGATCTATTACAAATTCGAGGGCAACAACACCAGCGGCTCCCACAAACTCAATTCCGCCATTGCGCAGGCGTATTACGCCAAAAAGCAGGGATTGAAAGGCGTTACGACTGAAACGGGCGCCGGACAGTGGGGTACCGCACTGAGCATGGCGTGCTCCTATTTCGGGCTTGACTGCAAGGTCTACATGGTCAAAGTCAGCTACGAGCAAAAACCGTTCCGCCGCGAGGTGATGCGCACTTACGGCGCATCCGTAACACCCTCGCCCTCCGACACAACCAACATCGGCCGCAAAATGCTTGCCGAATTCCCCGGCACGGGCGGTTCGCTCGGCTGCGCGATCTCCGAAGCAGTGGAAGTCGCCGTGGGCAGCGAAGGATACCGTTATGTGCTCGGCAGCGTGCTCAATCAGGTGCTGCTGCACCAGAGCGTGATCGGCCTTGAAACCAAAATCGCGCTCGATAAGCTCGGTGAAAAAGCCGACATCATCATCGGCTGCGCCGGCGGCGGCTCCAACCTCGGCGGCCTGATCTCTCCCTTTATGGGTGAAAAACTGCGCGGCGAGGCGGATTACCGTATCATTGCCGTGGAACCGGCTTCCTGCCCGAGTCTGACGCGCGGCAAATACGCGTACGATTTCTGCGACACCGGTATGGTCTGCCCGCTGGCCAAGATGTATACGCTCGGCAGCAGCTTCATCCCCTCCCCCAACCACGCAGGCGGCCTGCGTTACCACGGCATGAGTTCCATCCTCTCGCAGCTGTACGACGACGGTCTGATGGAGGCCACGTCCGTAGTCCAGACCAATGTATTTGAGGCAGCGGAGATGTTTGCCCGCGTCGAGGGCATCCTGCCCGCACCCGAAAGCAGCCACGCCATCCGTGTTGCGATCGACGAGGCGCTCAAGTGCAAGGAAACGGGCGAAGAAAAGACGATCGTATTCGGCTTGACCGGCACGGGTTATTTCGATATGGTAGCATATGAAAAATACCACGATGGCGAAATGTCCGATTATATCCCCACCGATGCTGATCTTGAAAAAAGTCTGAGCCGTCTGCCGCAAATCGACTGACGCATTTTCTCCGAAGGCTGTGTTTTCCGAAACGGAACACAGCCTTGTTTTTATTCCAGTTTTTGCTTGCATTCTCCGGATGAAAACGGTATAATAGGATCAGAATATTTCAGAGGAGTTGATCAATTGTCTGAGCGATTGGACGATGCGATCTGCTTTGCCGTCCGTGCGCACGCGGGCATGACGCGCAAATGCAGTGAAACACCGTACATTCTGCATCCGCTGGAAGCGCTTTCGATAGCCGGAACGCTTACCACGGACGAAGAGATACTCGCAGCGGTAGTGCTGCACGATACCGTGGAGGATACACCCGTCACCATCGAAGA
>CAMOCU010000217.1 GCA_946610835.1 uncultured Clostridia bacterium
ACGGCAACATTATCGATCGTGCCTTTGCGGGTCACCAGCCGCACACGCTTATCCGACAGAAACTGTCCCGGCTGGGACAGATCGCGCACGGGATTGAGCACCGCGCCTTCGCCGAAAAGCCGCTCCGTATCCGCCTGTGTCAAATGGACATGCCGCGCAGACGCTTCGACAAAGACAGAACCGTCCGATGTGGCCGGCACAGACTTTCCCGTCGCGCTGGCATAGCGTTCCAGCACGCAGGCAATGATTTCCTGAATATCTCGTTCGTTCATGCAGTTTACACCTCTGACTGCGCAAACCTCGCCCCGCGCAAACGGCGATAAGCGCCGCGGCGCGCAGAAGCGGATGTTGGATTTATCGGCCGTATTTTCCTGCGATCAGTCTGCAAAACAGAATGTGCATACAGCTTGACAGCCGATTGAGCGCCTGAATGATGTCCGTACGCTCCGGCACGGCACGCGCGGCCTGCAGTTCCGTCTGGCGCACGAGTGCGCGCAGCTTGTTGACCACGGCCGGCATTTCCCCCATGGTATAGTCCGGGATGGGATGCGTTTTCAGCCCGAGCTCGGACTTGATGTCGTGCGAAACACGGCGCAGCTCCGGAATCGACAGCCCCAAAAGCGTCACCGATTCGTCCACCGGCACTTCCAGCACCTCGCAGCGCAGGATGTTGCGCGTAAAATCCAGCGTCTCGCCCAGATCTTTGGTCATTTGACCATACCCCAAGCGCTCCGACACAATCTGTGCCAGAATGATTTCGGATTCCAACAGATCCAGCTTCCCGCGGAAGTCAATAATCGGATCTGTTTTTTTGACCAGGATATTGGCGCGCAGATGCGTCATATCCTCCGGCTTTTCCTTGTACGTCTTGCCGGTTCTCGCATCCACATAAAAGCTCATGCGGGCGGAGGTTTTGGCCTGCTTGGTGTCGTCATAGCAGGTTTTTTCTCCGCTTCGTACAGCGATCCCGATACCCCGGACGGCAAGATATTCTCTTGCCGCCGGCGTAATGAATACATCGGGAGGAACTGTATAGATCTTGATCCCTTCAAGCGACAGCGAGGACCGCAAGTCCGCCTCTGTCAGGATCCTCATCTAGCAGATGTTTCGAGCGTGGGCAGGATGTATTCCACTTCGCTGTGGGGTCTGGGAATGACATGGACGGAGATCAGCTCGCCGACCTTGGAAGCCGCCGCTGCACCTGCGTCCGTTGCAGCCTTGACTGCACCGACGTCGCCGCGTACCATAACGGTCACAAGACCGCCGCCCACGTGGACTTTGCCGATCAGATGAACGTTTGCAGCCTTGACCATCGCATCGGCCGCTTCAATGGAACCGACAAGACCTTTCGTCTCGACCATACCGAGTGCCAATAATGTTTCTGCCATTTTGATTTCCTCCTGGTATAAAAGAATTCTATTTCTCAAAAGGGTTGCCCCTTATGGAAGCATGGTTTCTGCCAACAAGGCAGTGATCAGATTGTTGTAGTTATCGTTTGGTGTGCGGAAATTGAGGAACTTCTCCTTGCTGAAAGAAAGCTCGCCCGTTACAGCCGCCTTATACAGGTCACTGCCGCCGTGGTCAATGTAGCAGGAATCGTTTTCGAGCCGCACGCCCCCGTGGTCGGATATGTGGCGGTAGGCAGAGATGCTTGTGCGCCATGCGCCGTTTTGAAAAACATCGACCAGAACCGCCTCGTAAGCATCCTGTTGGATAAAGCGCGCTTTACAGACGGAATCGTTGTAGCGTGTCAGAATATGGGACTCGCCGTTTTTGGATGCGCCGTATGTTCCCGGCTCCACGCTGACGACCATTGGCTTTCCGTCCTTTTCGTCGAGAAAAACAGCCACGTTCGCCGTGCCCTTGTCGGACAATTCGGCAATATCGTAAAGCAGGATGATTTCTTTTTGTCCGTCCGCGTCAAAGTCCGCAAAAACGGTCTTTCGCAACATGGAAATGGTGCAGCGGATCTCTTCGCCCTGCGCATCTTTGACCCCGCAGCGCAACGCCATGGACGGCAGGTCGTTCTGGTAAAACGAACGCAGCACATCGCTCACATCCGGATCCGGCTGTGCCAAAGCCGCCGTTGTCGGAACCGAAGCGGCCGTTCCGCCCGAAGACGGCGTGGAATCCTCCGAACCGTCCAGACAGCCGGCGCACACAAGCGCAAACACAGCGCAAAGGATCAGTACAGACAGACCTTTCATCCATGTGCTCATAGCCACTCTCCTCAAAATCAGCCGTTGTGCCCCAGGCGGGCAATGACTTCCTTTGCAATGCGCTCCACCTCATTGTTGGAAAACGAGGGCGGAGACGTGGGCGCCGGATTTTTGGCCGTCAGGGGCGCGTTGTCATGTGTGGGCGGCGTGTACACCGGTCTTGGTACATTGCCGCCGCGAAGCTGCTCGAGCTCCTTCTGGCCATACGCCACACGCCGGATATTCATCAAATGCAGCGGGGTGATGTTGTCGCCCGTAGCGCTGCCGCCAACCGCGCCGCAGCCGAGCGTGAGCGCAGGGGGCAATCCCGTGGTCGCACCCACACCGCCAAGCGCGCCGGGCGTATTGACCAACAAGCGGCAGACAGGCTTTTTGAGCGCAAACTCGCGCACGATGTTGTCGTTTTGCGTATGGATTGTCATGGTGTGGCCTGCGCCTTCGACATACAGAATGTCGATGGAACGCTGGCAGGCCTGCTCCCAGGAATCCTCAACGTAAAAAGCAAGGATGGGGCAGAGCTTTTCACGCGAATAGGGGTTCTTTTTAGACACTTCTGTCTGGCGGGAGATCAGCACACGCGTACCGCCGGGGATGGAAATGCCGGCCATTTCCGCGATTTTTTGCGCCGTTTTGCCGACAATCGCGGGGTTCATCGTGCCGTTGGCACGCAGGATAAACTTGGACAGCTGCTGCGACTCGGAATCGGACAGGAAATAACCGCCCTGTTTTTCCAGCTCGTCCACCACCTTTTTCTCGATGCAGCGTTCGGTCACAATGGACTGCTCCGAAGCACAGATGGTGCCGTTGTCAAACGTTTTGCTGTCGAAAATGCGCTTGACAGCCTTGGGAATGTCGGCCGTGCGCTCGATATAAGACGGGCCGTTGCCGGGGCCGACGCCGATGGCAGGGTTGCCGGAACTGTACGCAGCGCGCACCATTGCTTCGCCGCCCGTGGCAAGGATCAGTCCGATATCTCTGTGTTTGAGCAGCGCGTTCGTCGCTTCCATGGTGGTCAGGCTGATGTATCCGATCAAACCGTCGGGCGCGCCTGCGCTGCGCGCGGCGTCCTGGATGATCTTCGCCGTTTCGATGATCGAATTTTTGGCGCCGGGATGCGGGCTGATGATGATGCCGTTGCCCGCTTTGATGGAAATAATGGATTTATACAACGTCGTGGAGGTCGGGTTGGTCGAAGGAATCAGCGCCGCGACCACGCCCACAGGCACGCCGTATTCGAGAATGCCGTTCTTTCTGTCCTCGCGCAGCAGACCGATCGTTTTCATGTCCTTGATGGATTCCCAAAGGATCACG
>CAMOCU010000218.1 GCA_946610835.1 uncultured Clostridia bacterium
AAAGAAAGCGAAGGTGTGTTTTGCATGACGAAAAAAGTATTGCAATCCGCTGTATGCGCGGTGGCGCTGATCGCTGCGGCGGCGCTGGGCGGCGAATGGATTCAGCGCGGGCGGCAGCTTGCGCGCATGACGCCGGATGCGGAACAATCCACAAGCGCGGCGGTGATGCAGGCGGCGGTTCCCGCCAAAACGCCGAAAACAGAAACGTCTGCCGCAAATAGTACCGCGCAGCAAACATCGGACGAGGAACCTACGACCGGGAGCCGTGGAACGTACACGAATCTTTTTCCGCTGCCGAGCGTGCATTTTACCGTCTCTGACCCGGACAACAGCCGCGCGCTTGCGTGCGCACGAATCGACCACAGCTTCGGCGCGGCCAAAGACGGTTTGCCGCATACGATTTCTGTCGAGGGCCAAAAGGCCTTCCGCGACGGAGGCCACAAGGCGATCATCTATGACCCGGACGCCACGGAAAAGGCGCTGTACCTGACATTTGACTGCGGATTTGAAAACGGAAACACCGCCTCCATTCTGGACACTCTGCGCGAAAAGAATGTGCCGGCCGCATTCTTCTGCACACTGTTTCATATCCGTCAGCAGCCTGCGCTGATCGCGCGCATGATCCGCGAGGGACACATTGTCGGCAATCATTCTGACACACATCCGGACTTCTCCTCGATTTCACGCAGTCAAATGGCGCGGGAATTGGAAGCGGTGGAAAATGCGCTGCGCGCCAATTTCGGCTACAGCAGCAACTACTTCCGCTTCCCGGAGGGCGCTTACAGCGAAAATGCGCTGGATCTTGTTGAATCGCTGGGCTATACGCCGGTGTTCTGGTCATCGGCCTATGCCGATTGGGACACTTCTTCGTCCAAAGGCGCCGATTACGCACTGCGGACGGTCACGCAGCGGCTGCATCCAGGCGCCATTGTTCTGCTGCACGCTGTATCCGCCGACAACGCCGCCGCCATGGCCGACATCATTGACACCGCGCGCGCGCAAGGGTATGTGTTTCGCTCTTTGGACGACTACGGCAAGTAAGGGATACGCCGATTGATTCCTCCGGTGCGCATCTCGTTATGTTTTTCGCCCTTTTGCCCTCCCCTGCCATGCGCCGGCAAGACGGCGTTCTTTTTGTACAATCTACCGAAGCCGTCTCCCAACGATTTACCGCCAAGTCAACATCAGCGTCCCCATGTATTTCCGTTCACACAAAATTCATGGATACGCTCTTGACATTTTCCCGGATTCATAGGATAATATTTCCAATGAATAAAGGAGGTTACTCTATATGGCAAATCGTATTGTACTCAATAATATTTCGTTCCACGGCAAAGGCGCGATCGGCGAGATTCCCGGCACGCTGCAGTCCAAAGGCTGCACCAAAGCTTTTGTGTGTTCTGACCCGGATCTGATCCGTTTCGGCGTGACGAAAAAAGTGACTGACCTGCTGGATGCGTCCGGCATTGCATATGTGCTGTTCTCTGAAATCAAACCCAACCCCACAATCGAAAATGTACAGAGCGGTGTTTCCGCATTTCTGGCGAGCGGCGCGGACTGCATCATTGCTATCGGCGGCGGTTCGTCCATGGATACGGCAAAAGCCGTCGGTATCATTGCGGAAAACCCAGAGTTTGCCGACGTGCGCAGCCTTGAAGGCGTTGCGCCCACTAAAAAGCATGCGGTGTTTACCATTGCTGTCCCCACCACAGCCGGCACCGCGGCAGAGGTGACGATCAATTACGTCATCACCGATACCGAAAAGAAGCGTAAGTTTGTCTGCGTCGACGTCAACGACATTCCCGATGTGGCTGTGGTCGACCCCGATATGATGAGCTCCATGCCCAAAGGGCTGACCGCTTCGACCGGTATGGACGCATTGACGCACGCAATCGAGGGCTATATCACCAAAGCGGCGTGGCAGATGACCGATATGTTCCATCTTGAAGCGATCCGCCTGATTGCGCAGAATCTGCGCGGTGCAGTGGAAAACACGCCTGAAGGCCGCGAGGGCATGGCGCTTGCACAGTATGTGGCCGGCATGGGCTTTTCCAATGTGGGTCTGGGTATCGTCCACAGCATGGCGCACGCACTCGGCGCTGTGTACGATACGCCGCACGGCGTGGCAAACGCCATCCTGTTGCCGAGCATCATGGCGTACAACGCGCCCTGCACCGGCGAAAAATACAAAGAGATCGCCCGCGCAATGGGTGTGGAAGGCGTTGACAACATGACGCCCGACGAATACCGCAAAGCCGCTTGCGACGCTGTGCAGCAGCTGAGTCTCGATGTGGGCATCCCGGCTGATCTCAAGCAGATCGCCAAAGAGGAGGACGTTCCCTTCCTTGCGCAGTCCGCTTTCGATGACGCATGCCGTCCTGGCAATCCGAGGGATACCAGTGTTGAAGAGATCGCCGCACTGTATCGCGCGCTCATGTAAAACCCAAGGAGCGCTGATGGATACAGCGCTTCCTAAACATTTATCCAAACCGACCGCGTCCTTATGCAGGGCGCGGTTTTGTAAATGCGGATAATTCTGACAGAGAAAGCGAATGGGATAAACACGATGGAATTCAGCAACAACAAAAGTTTTCGTATGCTGCATCTATTTGAGCGGCTGAATCGGGGCGAAAAACTCATCAAAGACAATCTTGCAAACGAATACGACGTCTCGCCGAAAACCATTCAGCGGGATCTGGACGATTTGCGTGCATACCTGTCTGAATCGCACTGCTTTGAAAATGAAATTGCGATTCGATACAGCAAAAGCGAAAACGCTTATTCCCTTGTCCGCATTGAGCGGGAATGGATGACAAACGAGGAGGCGCTCGCACTGTGCAAAATTCTGCTCGAAAGCCGTGCATTCCGCAAAGAGGAACTTTCGCGGCTCATTGAAAAACTGGTGATGCAAATTGCACCTGAGGACAAAAAGGTTGCGCAGGAAATGATCCGGAATGAAGTTTTTAACTATGTGCCGCCACAGCACGGCAAACCGCTGCTCGCGCCGATCTGGAAGCTTTCGCAGCACATTTTCCGCCGCGAAATAATCTCGTTTGATTACGTACGTCAGGATGGGAAAAAGTCGCACAGAACCATGAAGCCGGTAAGCATCCTGTTTTCGGAGTTCTATTTCTACTGTCTGGCATTTGAATGCGACGGCAAAGCAGATTATCCGATTATTTTCCGAATTGATCGGATGTCCGATATTCATCCGACAGGCGAAACGTTTACCGTTCCGTACGCAAAGCAGTTTAAAGACGGCGAATTTCGCAAGCGTATTCAGTTTATGTACATGGGGGAGCTGCGTCGGGTGACTTTCGAATACACGGGCGTGCTGGAGGCAATGCTCGACAAAGTTCCCACGGCCAAGGTCATTGCCGACAATAACGGCATTTATACAATCACCGCCGAATCATACGGTGACGGCATACGGATGTGGCTTGGCGCGCAGGGCGACAAAGTGCAGAACATCCGATAACCCAAAGCAAAAAACAGAATCCTTTTATTGTATAGCCGGGATATGCGC
>CAMOCU010000219.1 GCA_946610835.1 uncultured Clostridia bacterium
AGCAGAAGAACCAAACTCATAAAAACGACCAGCCCTTTTTTCGTTTTGCTCAGAAAATGATACATACTCAACAATCCTTTCTTTTTTGCGGCATAATTCTACCATATTCGGTAAGCTCTTGCAAGCTAAGTGAATCCTGTTGTTTGATCTGCCTCCACATTAAACACGCACTGAACACGGCCCATGCGCACAATGGAGCGGATCTCTTTCGATAGAAGAAGCGAAAAGCGGGAACGGCGTACCCGGGCGTTGTCCGTTGGCACAAGCCATTCCCGCACGAAAAATTGTTTTTTTATTCGACTGCCGCAAGGATGTGCAAGCCGCGAAGATCGCCATCCCGGATGCCGTCGTGGACAGAGTAGGCGTGTTTTTCCAGATCTGTACAGATCGCTTCGGTCAGTTCCTGACGATGCCACGCTTCGATCACGGCCGAGGCCGCGTCCTCGATCAGTTCCTGTTTGACGCTGTCCATGGGCGGATCGTTGTCGTTGGTCAGCAGACACTCCATCGTGTCCGCGAGCGCGGCCAGATCCGGCAGGCGACGCATGGCGCGAAAGCTCCATTTGTAAAACGGCATGTACTGCCGGTTCAGCAGAAACACGGCGGCCATCGTGCTGCGCACAAATACATCGACTGCCAGTTGTGCGGCTGCCTTTTCGCCGTGAGCAAGGCAGCGTGCAAAGTTGTATTGACCGGCCTGCGCCATAAGCAGCAGATGCCCGGCTAATTTTTTGCGCCGCACGTCTTCCGGCATTGCGCGCAAACGCGCACGAATGCGGGTCACTTCGCCCAAATCGTCCCGAAAGATTTCTCCGTTTGTGCTTTCGGCAAGCGCATAATCCGGCGTGCACAGCCATTGGCGGAGTGTCAAAACGCCATCCGGAGCACCGGCTTTTTCCGTAAAAAATTCCGCTGTCCGAAGCACGCCGTGCCGGCTGCCGCCGACAGGCTGGACAAGCGCGCGACGAACGCCCTCAAATTCTCTGGGGAGCTTTGCGTAGGCACGCTCGAGCGCGAAAGCGGTTTTTCTGTCCACAACATCTTCGCCGGGCAGAAAAATGCAGAAGCCCGGTTCAAAATCGTGATCGCGCGATACCGCGTCGTCAAATCCGAAGCACTCGGAACCGCTGCCGCAAAGTCCCACGGCCAGCAGACCATCCAACTGCGGAAACTGATGAAACATCGGTTCGCCGTAAGTTTCATAATAGCGCCGCGACAATTCAAGCCCCTGCATAAATATCCTCCGCACGTTTTTCCAGCTCTCCGGCAAACAGAAACCATCCGTGGTAACGGAATGCGCAAGCGCATTTTTCACACACAAACGCATAGTAGCCGTCCCGCGCCTCGGCAGGATCGTCTAAAAGCTTCTGCGCCGTTTCCAAACAGGATTGCACGGTTTCATCCGCTTCTTGCGCGCCGAGCTGCGCGTAGACGGCGTCGGCCAGATTGAGATAGGTGATTGCCTGCTCCAGCTTTCCACGAGGCGCGTTTTCCATGATTCGCAGCGCTGCAAGATACAGCGCCTGCGCTTCGTCGTACGCCTGCACAGCAGCAAGCGCAAGCGCCATATTGTTGTACAGGCCACCGCGCCGCGGATCGTCTTCGGGCAGTTCGCGCTCATAGATCACGCGTGCCTGCCGAAACAGATCGACGGATTTTTCCGCCATGCCGAACGCGTCGTATACCGTTGCGGCGTTCAACAGGGCGGTTGCGCCGGTTACACTGTCCTCCATGTGCATTTCCCGCACAAGTTTCAGCGCGCGGCGCACACTGTCCAGCGCTTCGCCACGTTTTCCGATTTTGCGATAATATCCCATCAGTTCGTTGCAGATTTGAAACTGACCCTGTTTGTCCCGGCCGGCTTCGGCTTCAGCCAACCAATACTGCATGTGCCGCTCGGCGGATGCATAGTCTTTTTGAGCCATATAGGTGTCAAATTTTTCCAGCACACGGTCGCGAGGGATCAGGACGGGTTTTGGCTCTGCGCCGTACGGCTCGCCGCACAGCACGCAGCGCGGTTCCACATAATCTTCGGGATGCAGTACGTCCGGCATTTTAATGGCTCCTTTCAGAGGAAAGATGATATAAAGAAACAGACGCCCCGCCGGGGGACGTCTGCAAAGGGTAGGCGTAACTTATTTGATTTCGACTTTCGCGCCGACTTCTTCCAGCTTCGCCTTGATCGCCTCAGCGTCATCCTTGGAGATGGCTTCCTTGACGGGCTTGGGAGCGTTGTCAACCAGCTCTTTGGCTTCCTTGAGGCCAAGACCGGTCACTTCGCGGACGACCTTGATGACCTTGATCTTCTCAGCGCCGATTTCGGCAAGGATCACGTCAAACTCGGTCTTTTCTTCAGCAGCAGCAGCGCCGCCGTCAGCAGGAGCGGCCACAGCAACAGCAGCGGCAGCAGAAACGCCGAATTCGTCCTCAACAGCGTGAACGAGCTCGGACAGCTCGAGAACAGTCAGTTCCTTCAGAACATCAATGATTTGAGTGATTTTTTCAGATGCCATGATAATTATCCTCCGTTTTCTGTATTGTAGT
The DNA here is from genome assembly GCA_946610835.1 of uncultured Clostridia bacterium. Taxonomy (GTDB): domain Bacteria; phylum Bacillota; class Clostridia; order Oscillospirales; family Acutalibacteraceae; genus UBA1425. The sequence goes on from CAMOCU010000219.1 coordinate 2,545, forward strand.
GGTTACGCTTCCGCTTCTGCGGGAGCAGCTTCGCCTTCGCCCTGTTTGTCGACGATCGCCTGAACGGCGCGGGCAAAGGATGCGATGGGCGCGTTGAACGCGTTGCAGACAGTTGCAAGCAGAATTTCACGAGACGGCAGCTTGGCCAGACTCTGGATTGTTTCCAGCTCGATAACCTTGCCCTCCAGGAAACCGGTCTTGACGGCGAACGTCTTGTGCGCGTCAGCGAATTTGCTGAGAATACGGGCAGCAGCGACGTGATCTTCCGCGCTGGTGGCGATGGCGGTTGTTCCGTTCAGGAACTCGTCCATGTCCAGACCCGCCTCTTTACAGGCAAGACCCAGAAGTCTGTTTTTGACGACAGTGTACTGGACGCCGGCCTCACGCAGCTCCTTACGAAGCGCGGTGTCATCCGCAACAGTGATGCCCTTGTAATCGACGACCACACCGGCCACAGCGCCTTTCAGCGTGTCGGCGAGAGCAGCGACGATCTGCTTTTTCTGTTCGAGTACTTTTTCACTCGGCATGATGGTTTCACCTCCAGTGTTCTCGTTCTCAGGTAAACCTTCGAGAATGCATAAAGAAACGCCCTTTCCCGCAAAACCGGAAAAGGGCGTGAATACACAAAATCACACAAGCGCTTTCCTCGGCAGGCGGACGAACCATTATGTACCCAAGGTACACCTGCTGTCTTTGGTAAAACAGCTTATTTACTATAGCATACAAGGCGTTCGTTGTCAAGCTTTTTTTGAGATTTTTTGGTTTTTGGTTTTCTTTACAAAACTTCTATGTGTATTACCGCATTGACGAGGATGCAAAGCGTGTTTACGTTTTGAGCGCTATCTATGCAAGACGTGATCAGCTGAGCGCAATAGGCAACAAACAAGATTGACGCTTTATCTGTCTCCAAGCCTGTGATGCGTTTCCTTTGTATCTCTGAACCCGGCTTCTGCCTTATTCCTCTT
>CAMOCU010000220.1 GCA_946610835.1 uncultured Clostridia bacterium
GATGATGATTACACACATCTCCGACGACGGATTCCTGCGATTCAGCCCCATCGGCGGGATCAGCGCAGCCGCCCTGTGCGCCAAACCTGTGCGCGTCGGGCGCACGCTGCTGCCCGGGGTAATCGGTATCAAGCCGATTCATCTGACCAAAGGAGACGACGCAAAAAAATATCCGAAGGTCGAGGATATGTATATTGACATTGGCGCGAAAGATGCGCAGCAGGCGCGCAAATATGTGCGTGTGGGAGACTGCGCTTACTTTGATTCAGAGTATTTGACATTCGGCGACGGATTTGTCAAAGCGCGGGCGCTGGATGACCGTGCCGGTTGCGCAATCATGCTTGAAATGATTCATTCGGTACCGAAATATGATCTTTGGTTTGCATTTACGGTGCAGGAAGAAACGGGCCTCGGCGGTGCGGGCCCCGCGGCATACCGCATGGATCCGGACTATGCGATCGTTTTGGAAACAACAACGGCTGGCGATGTGGACGGCGTTACAGATGAACGCAGGGTATGTTTGGTCGGCAAAGGCGCTGTTATTTCTCAAATGGACAGACGAACGGTCTATCTGCCGAAAATGTATGAGAAAGCATTTTTTATTGCAGAAAAGAACGGGATTCCCGCGCAGCCGAAAACCGTTGTGGCCGGCGGGAACGATGCAGGCGTAATCTTTAAAACACGCGCCGGTATTCCCGTTCAGGCGCTTTCGCTGCCCTGTCGGTATCTGCATTCGCCCGGTTGTGTGATCTGCGAAAAGGATTACGAAGCCGTGCGCGATCTGGCGGTTCTTCTGGCGGAGGATCTGGCCGGATGATTCGACGTATTGAATCGTTTGATGAGGCGCTTTCTGCGTTCTGTGAACGCGATGTGTTTGGCATCCGGTCACTGGGCTACCACAAAACCTACGGTACCGAAGTACAGACTGTGTCGTTTTATGCGCAATTTGTTGAGAATACGCTGACAGGCGTGTTGTGTGACGCATTCGGACATGGCTCTTTGACGGTTTCAGAACAAGCCGATACCGCGGAGTGGTGTGACTTTATCCGCTTTCTCGGCCTGCAATCTTTGCTGTGCGCGCGGGATGTTGCGGAAAGGATGCGCTTGTCTGCGCAGGAGCACGGCAGTGTGATGGAATATTTCGGTACCAAAGAGAGTGTGCACGCGGATTGGATTTCGCCCTTTGATCCGCGCTTTTCCTACAGGCAGGTTTTTGATCTTCTGGAAAGATGCGACTTTGCGCTCGGAGAATATGCATCCTGGTTTGGGGATATTGCGTTGCGCGTGCAGCGCGGGGCGGCGCAGATTTTGACGCTCGAGCACAACGGACGCGCTGTCTGTACGGCATCCGTCCTGTTTGCGTCGACGCATCAGGCGTATCTTGGCGCAGTAGCGACAGATCCGAACTTTCGCGGACAGGGCTTGGCAAGTAAAATCGTTCGGTACCTTGCAGCTTTGTATCCGACAGCTCGGATTCTTTGTAAACCGCACCGAGTCAGTTTTTATACGTCCATCGGATTTCAACAGATCGGAGAATTTACAATATGTTCTTTTTTGAAATAGATCCGTGTTTGCAGGCTTATTCTGATGCTGCGCTGCAAAAGATTCAGCCCGTGTTTCGCCGCATTGAACAGACGACGGAGTATAACCAGCAAAAAGTTCTGCGCGCGTTCATCGACCATCGTGTGAGTGAATCCCATTTTACGGACAGTACCGGCTATGGTTACGGCGATCGCGGACGCGAAACATTGGATGCTGTTTTTGCGCAGAGTATGGGCGCGGAGAGTGCGCTTGTGCGCCATAGCTTTGCCTGCGGCACGCATACGCTTACGGTTGCGCTGTTTGGCGTGCTTCGGCCCGGAGATGTCATGCTTTCGGTGACCGGTCTGCCATACGATACCATTCAGCCGACGATCGGTATTTCCGGCGAACAGGGGAGAGGTTCGTTGCGTGATTTCGGCGTTGAATATCGTCAGGTAGATCTGCGTGCGGACGGAAGTGTAAATCTTGAAGCAATCGAGCAGGCGCTGCATACGGAAAAAATCAAGCTTGTTTATATCCAGCGCTCGCGCGGTTACAGTCTGCGCCCGAGTTTGTCTGTTGAGAAGATCGGTGAGATTGCGCGCATGGTGCATCAATGCAGCGACGCGATAGTATTCGTCGACAATTGCTACGGCGAATTCGTACAGCAAACGGAGCCGACGCAGCTTGGCGCAGATTTGATTGCCGGATCCCTGATTAAAAATCCCGGCGGCGGCGTAGCGCGAAACGGCGGTTATATCGCCGGACGTGCGGATTTGGTGGAACTTTGCGCTTACCGCATGACGACGCCCGGACTGGGTGCGGAAGTCGGCGCCACACTCGGGCAGAATCGTAACCTTTTTATGGGCCTGTTTCATGCGCCACATGTCACAGGGGAGGCGCTTAAAACTGCAGCTTTCGCCGCTGCGCTTTTTGAAGAGATGGGCTATATCGCTGCACCGGCGAGCAATGAGGCACGGTATGACATTATTCAGGCGCTTTGCCTGCGTGACGCGCAGACGCTCGTGGCTTTTTGCCGTGGACTGCAGAGCGGTTCGCCTGTGGATGCGTTTGTCACGCCGGAGCCGTGGGATATGCCGGGCTACGACAGCCGGGTTATTATGGCAGCCGGTGCGTTTATTCTCGGTTCATCCATCGAGCTTTCCGCGGATGCCCCGCTGCGGGAGCCTTACGCCGTGTGGATGCAGGGCGGATTGAATTTCCATTCGGCAAAGATCGGGGTGCTTTTGGCGGCACAGCAGGTGCTGCGCAGCAAAGGAGGATCAGTATGACACCGGTAAATTGGCAGGGATTTAAGAGCGGGACGGACATTCGCGGCTTTGGCTGCGTGCACACGGATGATCCGTTGTATCTTTCGGATGCGGTCGTGTCGCGTATGGCAAAAGGATTTGTTCTTTGGCTTCAAATGCGCAGCGGCAAAACGGTACTGCACATTTCTGTGGGGCATGATTCACGCGTTTCTTCGCCGCGTATCCATGCGGCGGTCGTTGCCGCGCTTGCACAGATGGGTGTGCATGTAACATCGTGCGGCATGGCGTCCACGCCGGCCATGTTTATGACAACGGTGGAGCTTGGCTGTGACGGAGCGGTTCAGATCACTGCAAGCCATCACCCGATGGACAAAAACGGGCTGAAATTTTTTACGCCGCAAGGCGGTTTGGAAGGCGCAGACATCAGCGAAATTCTGTGTCTGGCGCAAACAGAGGATTTTTCGGCTGCTGCGGGCGGAACGGTTGCACAGACAGATTTTATGGAGCGGTACTGCGAGATTCTGCGTGCGCAGATCGTTCGGGAAGTGGATCGCGGCGCGCATCCGCTGAAGGGGTTCAAAATTGCAGTCGATGCCGGGAACGGTGTGGGCGGTTTTTATGCGCAAAAGGTGCTCTCGCCGCTGGGAGCCGATGTTTCCGGCAGCCGTTTTCTTGAGCCGGACGGAACATTCCCCAACCATATTGCCAAC
>CAMOCU010000221.1 GCA_946610835.1 uncultured Clostridia bacterium
CACACTAACTTCCACCGCAACTTCCACTGTGGAACTTACTTTGGGAATTTACTTGTGTCCGGTCAGGTGGTTTGCGCAAGGGCGCATCCCTTGACTTTCTGCGTTTAACCTGATAAGATAAAGAGAAGGGGGCGCATGTACATGGCGGAGTTTTCGGAACAGACAAAACAGAGCGAGGAGGATATTGAGCGGCTGTACGATTTGTCGGAACTGTTCAAGGTATTCGGCGACAGCACGCGCATTCGCATTCTGTATGAGCTGCTGCGGTGCGGCGAACTGTGCGTGCTGCATCTGGCGCAACGGCTGGATATGGGGCAGAGCGCCATTTCCCACCAGCTGCGGATCCTGCGCGCCGCCGGGCTGGTGCGTCCGCGCCGCGAGGGCAAGACTGTGTATTATGCGCTGGACGACGATCATGTGCGCAGCATCATTGAAACCGGCATGTCGCACATCGCGCACGGCTGAACGCCGGCTCAATAAACAATTCCATCCATGCCTAAGGGCTGCCGCGGCCGACTTTTTGTCCGCCTGCGGCAGCCCTTTTGTTTCAGAATCGGTAAATGCGCAGCAGGAAATCCGCGTCTGTTTCGAGCGTCGGCATTTCCAACAGGCGCTGCGCGGCCTGCGGCGCGGTTTTGTACGCATAAGGCGTCATGGCAAACAGATCGCGGATCTGCTGCCCTTCGAGCGTCATGGTATAGCGCAGGCGCTCCTGCCGCACCGCCTGCAGCCCGTAATCCGGCGGCACTTCGCGATTGAGATACGGCGTGTCGTAAAGCGCCTGTTTAAGCCCGAACAGATGCCGCTCGCCCGGCTGCACATCCACAAGATATCCTCCGCTGCGCAGCACCCGGCGGAATTCCTGCGGCGCGGGCGGCGCGAACAGATGCAGCAGCGTATCCACGCATCCCGTTGCCACCGGGATGGAATGCAGTCCGGCCACAAAATACAAACTGCGCTTGTCGGCCTTGGCCGCCAGACGGATCATGTCCTTGGAAATATCGAATCCGTATACCTGCCGCCCTTCGGCAGCGGCGGCCGCGGTGTAGTATCCCTCGCCGCAGCATGCATCCAGCACGATCCTGCCGCGCACGGCTTGCGCCACAGCACGGCGCAGCGGCGCATAATGCCCTGCCGCCAAAAAATCGCGGCGCGCGCGGCTCATTTGCGGCGGATCGCCCGGAAAACGGCTGCGCCGGCCGTTGACCGGGGGAAGATTGAGGTAGCCCTCTTTGGAAAAATCGAAGCTGTGTCCTTTTTCACACACCGCGCAGCGTTCCCGCGCGTGCAGCGGCTCATGACACAGCGGACAGATCAGCGCCTGCATGCCGTCGCTCCTTTCCCATGACAACCCGGTAATAGATCAGCATGATTACAAGTGTCGCGCCCCACGAGAGCGGATAGCACCAGAACAGGAACCGCAAGCCGGGGTACAACGGAAACACGAACAATGCCCACAGCACACGCAGACCGCACACACCCAGCAGCGTGAGCACCATGGGTGTAAAGGACCGCCCCATACCGCGCAGCACGCTGGAGAGCGCATCCATGATTCCGAAAAGATAATATGTCGTCCCGATCAGCTGCATGCGTTCGATTCCGAGCGCAATGACGGCAGGATCCGCGGTGAACAGGGCGAGCAATTGACGCGCCAGCAGGCACTCCGTCATCCCCAGCGCCGCGCCGATCGCTGTGGTCAGCACAACTGAATCACGCACCGTGTACGCCACGCGGTGCAGCTTGCCCGCGCCGAAATTCTGCCCGGCAAACGTAGTCGCACTCTGCGAAACGCCGTTCATGCCGATGTAAACGAAATTGTCGATATTGGTCGCCGCCGCGCTTGCGGAAACGGCCGTTGTGCCGAGTGAATTGACCGAAGACTGCAGCACCACATTGGACAGCGAAAACAGACTCGCCTGCAGTCCGGCCGGAACGCCGATGCGCAAAATCAGCCACAGACTTTTGCGATCCGCGCCCAGACGGTCAAGCCGCACGTCCCGCGGCAGACGGCGCAGACACAGCAGCACCAGTACCGCCGCGCCGCATTGCGAAAGCGCCGTTGACAACGCTACGCCGGCCACGTCCATGCCCAGCGGAATGACAAACACAAGATTGAGGATTGTGTTGACGATTCCGGCGGCCAGCAGAAAATACAACGGCCGCTTTGTATCGCCCATCGCGCGCAGGATCGAACTGCCGTAGTTGAACAGCAGAATGGCCGGCATGCCGACAAAATAGATCCGCATATAGATCGCCGCGCCCGGCAGCACATCCGCCGGGCAGCCCATCCAGCCCAGAAAAACGGGGGCGCCAAGCACGCCCACAGCGCCGCACAGCACGCCGCTGACAAGGCTCAACAGCACGCTGGAACGGATCGTGCGGCGCACGCCGCCGCGGTTTTCCGCACCCATTGCCTGCGCCACAGCGACGCCCGCGCCGGTAGACAGGCCGAGGAATACGTTGACAATTAAATGCGTCAGCGACGCGGTCGAACCAACGCTCGCAAGCGCGGTCGCACTGCCGAACCGGCCGACAACCGCCGCATCCACGGTGTTGAACAGCGTCTGCAAGATCCCGGACAGGATGATCGGCACCGCAAAGCGCAGCATATTGGAAAGCAGGGGGCCGGAGCAAATATCCGGCTCTCTCCCGCGCACAACAGACACAACCGATTCCTCCCGTAAAGAACTTCGGTAGTCATTATATACGTCATTGCGCATAAATGTCAACAGGCGTTTACATTTGCACGCGCTCTTTGAATGGACATCGCAGAGCAATTCCACTCGTATGATCCCGAAAAAATTGACAGAGCATGTGCTTGTGTGGTAAAATAAAACATTCCAATCTGGAAGGCTGTGGAAAAGTATGAAGGGTATTTGCAAACGGATTCTTGCCTGTGTGCTGTGCGGCGCGCTGATGCTGGGCATTTCGATGCCGGCCATGGCGGCGCAGGACACGGTGTATACCACCTGCGGCGGGGAATGCGGCTATTGCCCGAGCATTGTGATCCCGGGTCTGTTCCAGTCCCAGACGCGCATGTATGACGAAAACGGCAACGTTGTAACCGACAAGGACGGCGATCCGCTCACCCAGCTTTTTGTTCAGGTGACAACCGCCGACATCGTGCGTTATGCGCTCAAGGCGATTTTGCCGCTGACCGCTTCGCTCGTGCTGCAGGCCGACGTCGGACTGTCCGAAACGGTTGCCGACATCGTCACCGACGTGCTTGACAACAACGCCAAGGACAATGAAGGGCATCACATTCAAAACATTGACGTGATCCGCTACCCCCAAAGCGTGGCGCGCTGCACGCAGGAGGGCAAGGATTATATTTACGGCTGCATCCCGCTGGAGGGGTATTCCCCCATTGCCGGCGAGGATCCCCTGTATTTCTTCACCTACGATTCGTTCGACTCGATTTCGGATCTGGCGGACGA
>CAMOCU010000222.1 GCA_946610835.1 uncultured Clostridia bacterium
ATATCAGGCGCTGCATGCCGCCATGCAGAAAATGACGCTCAAAGCGTCGGACGATCCGGAATGCGCGGATAACGAAAGCGCGCAGGATTTTACGGACTTTGATTTGCTGCAAACGGTTCGGCAGTGCGGAATCGGAACGGTGTGTCTGGACGAGGCGCACCATCTGCGGCGCGAATGGCAAAAGGCGCTCGAGCAGTTTTTACAGCAGCTCGGCGGCAGTGTGCAGGTGATCGCGCTGACAGCCACGCCGCCGTACGACAGCACAGGCGGGGAATGGGACAATTACATCCGTGTGTGCGGTGAGGTAGACGAGGAAATTTTTGTTCCGCAGCTTGTGGCGCAAAAGACACTCTGTCCGCATCAGGATTATGTGTATTTCAATATGCCGACCGAATCGGAGGCGCAGATACTGTTTGCCCGTCGTGCCCGTGCGCGGCAGACTGCAGAGCAGATCGCGTCCTCCGGCTTGCTCAAACCGCTTGCCGACGCCGTCCGGGGGGACGAGACGTTCGCATGCCGCTGCCCTGACGGAACGCAGGCGCTGCTGGATGCGGCGGACGGCGCGGTTGCCATGAAAACGCTGCAAGCCGCCTTGGCGTGCGTGTTTGAAAACCCGGAGTGTTTTCCGCCGCAGCCGCTCGAAGCGATGCGCGAACTTTTGTCGCGCGGCGGCGTGCTGGAAAAGGGGCAGGTCTGCCTGCTCTCTACGGACAAAACCGACAAGCTGCTGCTTTCCTCTGCCGGCAAGCTGGACAGCATCCGCAGTATATTGTCCGCCGAATCGGCAGTGCTGGGCGAGGAGATGCGCGCGCTGATCCTGACCGACTACATCCGCCGCGAGCAGCTTGGGCTGATCGGCACTGACGCGCCGCTGACCGTGATGGGCGCGGTGCCTGCGTTTGAGGCGGCGCGCCGAGCCGTGGGGCGGCATGTGCCGCTTGCGCTGCTGTCCGGCACGTTGGTGATCCTGCCGAACGAAACGCTGGACGCCGCAAAGCAGTGCGCCGAACAAAAAGGAATCGACTGCACGGCTGTGCCGCTTGCGCATGCGCCGTACAGCGAGGTGCGGTTTGCCGGATCGAATAAAAACAAGGTTTCCGTTCTCACGGAATTGTTTCAAAAGGGGACGATACGCGCGCTTGTCGGAACCGCATCACTTTTGGGCGAAGGCTGGGATGCACCGTGCATCAACACGCTGATTCTGGCAAGCTCTGTCGGCAGCTTTATGTTGACCAATCAGATGCGCGGACGCGCGATCCGGATCGACAAAGCGCAACCGGACAAGGCGTCCAATATCTGGCATCTTGTGACGCTGGAACCCGTTCAGGACGGGCAGGAAGAACCGGGCGCCGATTTTGAAGTGCTGCAGCGGCGGTTTGAAGGCTTTCTTGCGCCCGATCACACCGCTGCGTGGATCGAAAACGGTGTGGAGCGGCTGCATCTGCCGGCTATGCCGATGGACGAACGGCAAATGCGGCAGATCAACGGCCAGATGCTTTCCCGTGCACAGGATCGTCCAACGATGGTTTCCCTCTGGAAGCGTGCGCTTGGCAAAGATCCCGCGCCGCAGGTGCTGGATGTGTGCGAGATTCCGCAGGCGGCCTTTTCCGCTGCGCCCGCGCGCAAAAATCTGATCGGAGCGGTCTTGTCGGCTCTTTTGTACGTCGGGCTGTTTGCCGTGCCGTCTACGGTCGTCCGTATTCTCGCAACGGGGCTTCTGATCGCGGCGGCTGTGTTCTTTGCGCGTTGGCGCAGTATATGCACGCCGGAGAAGTATTTCCGCAAAGCCGGCACGCTCCTTCTGGATGTGCTGCGCGCGCGCAAGGCGCTGCATTCGGCAGGTGAGGTGTATGTGCGCGCCATGCCCGACCGCGGGAGCGTGTATGCCGCCGTCCGTGATGCGAGCGTGCAGGATAAAATGCTGTTTTCCAAAGCGATGGGGACGATGTTTTCCGCCATTGCGCAGCCGCGGTATGTGTTCCTTCCGCCGGACGAAAAGCAGGCGCGCGCCGTGCCTGCCGTGCTTGACCGAAAAAAAGAGGACGCACTCGCGTTTGCGGACGGCATGAAACGACTGTTCGGTAAAGGGTCATGCATCTATGTGCGCGGGCAGAAAGAGCAGCGCACACTGTATGTCTGCCGCAAAGCGTCCGCGCTCAACAAAGCGCAATGTAACGCGCGGTACAAAAAGATCGTCGTGCCGTCGGCGCAAACATAAAACGCCCGTCCGGGCTTGATTTTCGACGGAAGATTTTGTATACTGAATGTACTTAACGGAAAGGATGATGGTATGGAATTTCCTCAGCGATTCTTTGCGGCAACGCGGGAATACAATACATATGAAAAACATGTGAATGCGCCCTACATCCGCCGCGCCTTTACGACGGGAGTTGTGACGCACGCGCAGTTGATCGTGACGGGCTTGGGATTTTACGAGCTGTATGTCAACGGGAACAAGCGCACGAAAGGGCTGCTTGCGCCGTACATTTCCAACCCGGATGATCTGGTCTATTTCGATGTGTACGATGTGACCGATGCGCTTTGCGCGGGGGAGAACGTGATCGGTCTGCTGCTGGGCAACGGGATGCAGAACTGTCCCGGCGGCGCTGTCTGGGATTTTGAGCAGGCGAAGTTCCGCGGGGTGCCGCGGTTTGCGCTGCGGCTCGAATACACCTGTGCGGACGGCACGGGCGGTGTGCTGGAAGCGGACGAACAGTTCCGCACGGCGCCGTCGCCGATTTTGTTTGACGATCTGCGCAGCGGCGTGTTTTACGATGCGCGGCTTGAACTGGACGGATGGTGCTGTCCCGGATTTGACGACAGCGCATGGACGCCGGTGTATGCGGCGGAGTCGCCGCGCGGCGAGTTTCGCGTCTGCGAAGCGGAACCCATCGTTGTGACCGGCGAGGTCGCCCCGGCAGACATTCGTCCGGCACGCGTGTGCGAAACATTTGATAACCGTAAAAATATGCGTCTGGATACGCAATACAAATTCCCTGTGCGCGGACAGATGTGTGTGCTGTATGATTTCGGCGTGAATGCGGCCGGAATTCTGCGCCTGCGCATCCGCGGCGAAAAGGGACAGCAGATTTTGCTGCAAATGTGCGAACTCTGCACCACGGCAGGCGAACCGTCGTACCAGAACATCAACTTCTATCCCGACAATTACGCCCAGACGGATCTGTACATCTGCCGCGGCGAGGGCGAGGAAGTGTTTGAACCGCCGTTTACCTATCACGGTTACCGGTATATCGCCGTATTCGGTCTGACGCCGGAGCAGGCTGTGCCCGGGACACTGACAATGCTCACGGCCAATTCCGATCTGCGCCGCCGCGGCGGATTTGTCTGCTCGGATGAGACGATGAATCGGCTCGGCGAGATGGCGCGGCGGTCGGATCTGGCGAATTTTTATTACTTCCCCACCGACTGTCC
>CAMOCU010000223.1 GCA_946610835.1 uncultured Clostridia bacterium
CGCAAGCTGCTGTACGGCCCCATCGTTTACCGCGCCCGGCAGTGAGATCAGGCGTAGGTCGCGTCGACCCACCATTCGTACTTCGTGCCGGAGTCCCACTGCACGCTGTGCGACTTGAAGCGGAATTCCTTGCCGTCAAAGGTCAGCGTGACTTTCGCGTCCGACTTGTCGGAGATGTTCAGAACGATGTTGCCGCCGGCAGGCAGCTTGAACGAGCCGTCCAGCATAAAGCTCTCGTCCTCGTCCTTCAGGCGGTACTCGTTGGATGAAAAATTGGAGTATGTGTGGTACGTGATCACGAGTGAATAATCCACGCTGCCGTCGTCGCGAATGACGCATTTCCGGATGTTCAGGGAACAGTTGCTGCTGTACCAGTTGTTGTACCAGTTCTGCCAGCGGCCGCTGCGCGCCGTGGCCTTGGTTTCGTAGTAATTGTCGTTGGCTTTCCATGTGCCGCACATGCGCACGGCCATGTCGTATTTTTCGAGCGTCGCGAGCCGCGCTTTGACGGAGATCCCGCCGACGGTCAGCGTCGAAGGCAGTTTCTTAAACGCGCTTTTGGCGTCCTTAAGACGTCCTTCACGGTAATCCTCCTCCGCGTCCACGAAGTCACGGATCTGCGTGACGCCGCTGTCGTTCTCGTCATATTTGAGATACATATCCAGCGCCTCTTTGGCCGCGGTGAACTTTTTCGATTTGACCAGCGTATCCACATCGCCGGGCAGCTGCGCCTTCCACGCGTCCAGACTCGCCTGCTTGTTCCGCATTGCCTTTGCGCGGTCGGGATCGTCACGGATCACAGCGTCAAAATGCAGCACCGCGTTGGAATAATTCTTTTCCTGCATCGCCTTTTCGCCCGCCTGCATTTCCGTGCGCGACTGCCTGAGCGCGGAAACGCTGCTGTTGGCCGCTTTCGCGTTGGCAGACACCGTTTCATCCTTCGATTCGGCCAGCACATTGAGAATCTGACGCGCCGTGTCAAAGGTGATCGTCTGCGCTCTGTAATCCGCAACAGCCGCGTCGATCTTTTTGTTGCCGCAAGAGCGGCGGATGGCGGTGAATGCGGCGTTTCCGCCGATCAAAAGGGCGGCCGCGCACACGACCGCTGCCGCGCCGATCATAAGCCGCCGGCGGGTTTTGCGCTTCTTTTCCGGGTCGGCGGGCGGCAGAGGCGGCGCAAACAGCGCGCGCAGATCTGTGCCGCATTCCGTGCAGAACGCCTGACCCGGCTCGATTGCCTTGCCGCACGACGGGCATTGCAGCGGCTGTGCTTCTGGCTGCGGCTGCGCTTCAGGCTGCGGCTGCGCTTCAGGCAGCGGCTGTGCTTCAGGCTGCGGCTGCGCTTCAGGCAGCGGCTGCGCTTCAGGGGCGGATGGTGTTTCCATGGTCGGGGCTTTCGGTTCTTCGGACATAAAAAGACCTCCTGCAAAGATGATTACAGGAGGAGTATAGCATAATGATCGGGCAAAAACGAAACGCGGGAACGAACGTACCGAAAAACGGCACGAACGCGATCCGCACCCTTTACACCGCGCCCGTCCGGGCACGCACCGCCTCGCGCAGCGCGTCGCGCAGAAAGACGTACCGTTCCTTCTTTTCCGCCTTGGCAAAATGGGTTTCCCGGCTTTGCAGGGTGCAGTCGTCGTAACACAGAACCGTGTCGCCGAACTGTTCGCTGGTCAGATCAAACACGCAATCGCCGACTGCATTAAAGCAGTGCATATTGCCGTTGTCCGTGCGGATGCCGTAGACCTCGCCGCCGAAAATGTCCTGCATCAAAAACGCCGTGATCGAGCACTGCCCGCACGTCTTGTTTTCCGGCGACCATTCCGTGCGCAGGCGCGGCGCGCACGTTTGCGCACACCAGATGCCGGACAGAAGATCGTAATAGTCACGCGGCGTCAGACCGAAACGGTCGCGGATCTCCGCGTTTTGCCAACCGTAAAAATTGTACTTTTCCATTCCGCACTCCTTTTTAACCGCAGAATATTCATTGCGTCAAATCGCCGAAAATCAGACGCAGGCAGCGCGTGTTTGCATCGGCGCGGTTACGGCGCACAGTCGGCGGCGAAGAAATCCAGCAGCGCCGGCAGGATCACCGTGTCCAGATGTTTCCAGTTGGACACATGCCCGCCGTCCATAATCATCACGTCCTGCACGTCCGGCAGAAAAGCGGAGATCAGCCGGAAATGCAGCCGGTAAAACATATCGTACTGCCCGAACAGATGCAGCACAGGCACTGTGATTTTGCGCAGGTCGCTGAAATGCAGCCGCGGCTGGCCGACCATTTTGCCGAGGATGTCCTTTTCCAGCAGCAGTTCCTCGCTCGGATGCACCCGGTAGCAGATCGTCAGCCACAGGTAGCGCAGGTCGTTTTTGATCTGGTACCAGAATTTGGTGCCGCTGGTGTTGATGTTGGCGCTTTGAATGGCCATGCGTTCAACGCGGTCGATGTGCTCCACGGCGAACACCAGCGCAAGATTGCCGCCGTCCGAATAGCCGAAAACGGATGTTTTGGCAATGCCGAGCGCATCCAGCAAACAGACAAGATCCGCGCTGTCCTGCTCGAAGGTCAGCTTGTGCGGGCCGTGAGCCGTGTTGCCCGTGCCGCGCGGCGAAACCGTGATCACATAATGCGTTTTGACAAGCTCCGGGATCAGATCGGTGTCATATTCGTGCATGTCGTTGCCGTTGCACGGCAGCAGCAGCAGCGCGGGCGCGTCCGGGTCGCCGTAAGTGCCGTATTCGATCTGCACGCCGTCCGGCGCCGGGACAAACCCGTATGCGGTCATGGGCGGCGTTTCGTGGTCGTAAGCGTCCTCCTGCGCGGCGGCCGTTATGCCGCACAGCAGCGTCAGCGCCGCCAGCACAGCCGCCGTCAGGCGACGGAAAATCCGTTTCATTTTTCCACACTCCGTTCTGGTTTTTGATTAGCATGGGGCGATTCGTGTTTGGGAAACATTACAGATGCGCTTCTGTCCAGCGCCAGACGGCAAACAGGATCAGGCAAATCTGCAGCACAAAAATCACAGGAATACCGGCCATGAACTTCGGACGGCGGGTTTTGTGACGGATAATGCGCATGGTCACATACATGCTCACGCTGCCGCCCAGCGCGGCAAACAGCAGCAGCACGCTCTCCGGCACACGCAGCGCATGCAGCCGCGCGGCGCGCTTATCCAGAATCGTGATCGCAACGGAAATTGCGGAAATCACCGCGAGATACAGAACGAATAATTTCATGCCATGCACTCCGAAAAAAGGTTACTGTGCGAGTATTATACACTTCAAGCAAATAGAATGTCAATAGACGCGTTTTTTGCGCACAAAAATCTTCAGAACACTTACACATTCTGCCGGAATATGTTAAGGCAATACCGCACAATTGGGGTGTGCGGATTGCGAAGTAAGCTTTTTCG
>CAMOCU010000224.1 GCA_946610835.1 uncultured Clostridia bacterium
GCCGAAAAAATCTCTCGTCCCCTCGCACACCCCGATTTAATCAGCGCTTCCTAAGAAATGGAATTTCAGCGCAACAGGACGCAAGTCGGAGAAATCCGACGGTGGTTCTTCAGCTGCGCCGGCAGATGCGGATCTCATCGCCCGGCTGTGTTTCAAGTGTAAATGTATTGCCGTCCGCAATCTGTTCCTTGCCGCCGTGCAGGATGCGCGCGCCGCTGTACGGCAAGGCAGCCTGCAGCACGCCGCCTTTTTCGCAGACGATACGGATGTCTCCGTAAACGCCTGCGCGGATCGAAGCGGACACAAGGAAAGCGCCGTCTGCACGCAGGTTTTCAAACGCACAGTCCACAGCCGGATCCCAGCACGGGAAAATGCGTACCGTATCCTGATGGCTCTGCAATACCATTTCATTGAGCGTGTTCGCAGCGATGGAGCAGTATTCCAGACAGCCGCCGCCAAAGCGGTATAAAAGATTCGGCAGACAGTATTTTGCCATCAGCCGCCGCAAATGACGCAGCAGCCTTTTCGGATTTTCGCCCAGACGCGCCGCCATGGGGTAAAAGGATGTGACAGCATTGTCGTCCTTATAACAGCAGCGTTTTTTCATGCGGAACGTTGTGCGCGCGATGCGCAGCGTCTTTGGCGGCGAGGACAGGCCAATGCATCCGCCCGGGTAGATATGCTGCAAACCCACATCGCCTGTTTCGTTCCACCGCTGTCCTTTTTCGGTATAACGGAACACTTTTTGGCCGAAACGCCGACAGGTCGGGAACGGAGAGAGATGCGCGCGCATTTTTTCCCATGTGCGTACTTTGTCCGCATCCACGCCAAGCGCGCGCGCCATGTCGATCGCGTTGTCCAGACCAAGATGCAGCAGACCGAGCGTGACAACATTATTTTTATCATTCAGAACCTTTTTGTACTTTTCCGGGGTAAAATCCTCGCGGTAGATCGGCACCTCGTGCGCAGCATCGCGTAGAACGGAAAAGCGGCCGTCCGCCTCCCATGTACCGTAATCTTCAAAAAATGCCAGACATTCCTTGAGGAACGGATACGCGTGTTCGCGCGCGTAATCCGTGTCCCGTGTGGCGCGCCAGCGGTAAATCGGGATGTCCGCCGGATGAATCTGGTTGTTTTTCTGTCCCAGAAACAGCCGTTCAAACCAGCGCGGCAGTTTGTGATCCATCTCTGTGCACATGCCCCTCGGGCCGATGCCGACAGGGTAGAGTATACCGCCGCAGTCAAACCTTTGCGCAAAACTTGCCCCGCGCTCCAGAAATTCTTCCAGCGGCGTCATGTAGCCGTCCGTCAGTTCCGCATGGTTGGAGGAGCAGGCGGCGTAGAACGGCGCCTGATAGTTATAATTAAGGTGGTAGTCGCTGTGCCAGTCCGGGTGTTCAACCGTGATGAAGTTGGCGAACAGGCCGGGCGGGAATTTCAGATTGCCGGCGCAGACGGCAAGATAATACTGCGAAGCGTACCACGCCGTTTCCAGCGACGCGTCCGCACATCGGAAAGCAGATTTTGCCCAGAAGGTCTGCCAGGCCGCGTCATGTGCACGGCGCAGTTCGTCCAGCCGCGCAGCGTCCGTGCGCTGAAGAGTCTGCACCGTTGTCCCGCGCGGATCGGACACGTCGTGGTTCGTTGCGGCGAAGAAGTAGAAGTCGCCGCCGATCATTTTGGCCGCCGCGTAAACATGCGTTTCGTACAGATGGTCGTCGCCGTCCCAGATGCGGAAAATGCCCTGTACGCCGTCCTGCGTAAAATCTCCCTTGCGGCCGGTTTCGCCGTCGAATACGTGCAGTACGGGCGTGACCGGTTCGCTGCCGGTGCTGCGGATGCACAGGGAATTTTCGGTTTTATGTACTGTGATCGTCAGCGCACAGACCGCGTTGCCTGCCGCGAAGCGGCAGCGCAGCTGCGCCGTGTCCAAGTCCTGCTCTACGTCGTATTGAGCGTAAAGATCCGCACGAACGGGGATATCGATATACCCGAGCGGTTTCAAGCCACCCGCATCCTCGCATTCTATGCCTTCCCACAGGTCGCATTTGGACAGATACAGCCGCAGGCCGTCCGGCGCGTTGCCAAGGATGACCGCCAGATCGCCGTTGCCGCAGATTGCGCCGTCCGGCGTGGATTTCTTGCCGCTGCGTACAGGCGGCGTGGTGATGTGTATGATGTGTTTTGTATTCATGTTTCGTCTCCGATCTGCGCTGTGCAGGTGCAGCGGCGCAAAGTATAGCAGTCTTTCCCGTGTATCGGCCGGAAAGGCCGGACAGATTATTTTGCGCTTTGCAGCATTTGCTCGATTTCCGGCAGTTCGAATGTGTATTTTTTGCCGCAGAAGCTGCAGCACGTTTCCACCGGTTCTCCCTCGTGCAGCAGTTTTTCCAGCTCTTTTCTGCCCAGACTCATCAGCGCTCTGCCGTATCGTTCACGGCTGCAGGTGCAGACATATCCAACCGCGTACTCGTCCAGCAGGTCAAATTCGATCCCGTCAAACACGCGCGCGATCATATCCTGCGGCGTCAGACCATTGTTGACCATGGTGGAGGCAGGTTCGATCTGTGCGATGTTGCGCTCGATTGCGCCGACGGTCTCTTCGTCGGCAAAGGGCAGCAGCTGCACAAGAAAGCCGCCTGCCGCCCGGCAGGTCAGATCGCGGTTGACCAGCACGCCCAGCGAGCAGACAGAGGGCGTCTGTTCGGAAGAGGCGAAGTAATTGGTCACATCTTCGGCAATTTCACCGCTGACGATCGGCGCAACGCCGACATACGGTTGATCGAGCCCGAGATCACGCAGCACGTGCATGGGGCCTTTGCCTACAACGCCGCCCACATCGAGCTTGCCCCGGGCGTTGGGCGGCAGTTCCGCTTCGGGATTGTCGGCATAGCCGCGCACATTGCCGCGCCAGTCGCTCACGCAGCAGATTGTTCCGCCCGGGCCGTCGCCGCAAAAGCGCAGCGTTACGGATTGATTTTCTTCTTTGAGCAGCGAACCCATCATAGACGCCGCCGTCAGCGCACGGCCGAGCGCGGCGGTCATGGTTTTGGAAAGCGTATGAATTTCGCCGGCGGCGCGCACGATTGCGGTGGTGTCCGCCGCGACGATCATCGCGCTGCCGTCCCGGGTCAGCGCCCGGGTTAAAAGAGCGTTTTGCATGGTATCACCTGTTTTGTTTGGAATTGTATGCATGACAGTATTATACTGTCTGCGCCCGAAAAAAGCAAGGGAAACGCTGATTAAATCGGGGTGTGCGAGGGGACGAGAGATTTTTTCGGCAGATTGTACAAAAAATCTGCCGGCTTGCTGACGCAAGGCAAGGATTTTTGGTGCAATATGGCGGAAAAAGATCCATTCCTTCGTGCGCATCGGATTGAATCAGTGCTTCCTAAGAT
>CAMOCU010000225.1 GCA_946610835.1 uncultured Clostridia bacterium
GGCGGGATCGGCGGCAGGCTCGATCATACAATATCCAACATACAGACCCTTGCTTTTTTGCGCGACCGCGGCGCGGAAGGACTGTTGTATGCAGACAACATAGCCTGCATGCTGCTGCACAACGGTGAAGTGCGTTTCCCGGCGCATATGCGGGGGACAATTTCCGTGTTCTGCTTCGGCGACATGGCGCAAGGCGTTACGGAAAGCGGTTTGCGTTATTGCGTTACAGATTATACAATGCGTAATGCGCTGCCGATCGGCTTGAGCAATGAATTTATCGGCCAAGAAAGCGTTGTGGGTGTGCGCAACGGAACACTGTTGCTGTTGTGGCAGACGGACGTCCGCCGGGCGATCAGTATGCTCGGTCAAGAGGGTTAAGGAAGAACAGGAAGTTTGGCACATTATTTCTGTAAATCTCTTTTCTTTTTTGCGGAAAAGTGCTATAATTCATTATAACAATATTTCATAAAGGGGTAAATAATATGGCTACGGCACAGATCACTTCCATTCCGCGCGCAGATTTTCCGGAGCAAGTCGGCGTTTCATCGCTGGATCTGCAGGATTACATACGCGATCTTAAAGATTCCGGAATCGAGGCGCACAGCATTCTGGTCATCCGGGATGGGAAAGTCGCATTTGAAACCTGGCGCAAACCATATACGCCGGATATGCCGCACGCGATGTATTCCGTAAGCAAATCCGTGACTTCCATTGCCGCGGGCTTTGCCATCGAGGAAGGATATTTTGCGCTGGATACAAAAGTTCTGGATATTTTCCCGGAATACCGCACGGCTGATTATGACGAAAAACTCGAGAAAATTACGGTGCGGCATCTGCTCAATATGACTGCCGGTAAGGATGTCAGTCTTCTGGCGGACAAATCAAAGGGCAGCTGGCAAAAACAGTTTCTGGATTCTGCGTGGTATGCGGATCCGGACGATGAGGAATGGCGTTATATCAGCGAGTGTTCCTACATGGTTTGCGCATGTATCAAGCGTACAACCGGCATTTCCGTGCTTTCCTTCCTGACGCCGCGCCTTTTTGAGCCGCTTGGATTCGGCCGAGTGCCGTTTTGGGAAGTGGACAGCGAAGGCATTGAAGCCGGCGGTTGGGGACTGTATCTGACGACCGAGGAGATGGCAAAGATCGCGCTTTGCGTGTTTCAAAAGGGTGTGTACGAGGGAAAGCAGGTGATCCCTGCCGAATATATCACGCAGGCCGTGCAAAAGCAGTCCAATCCGGAACGCTATTCGGAAATCGACAACCGCAACGGTTACGGTTACTTTTTCTGGAGAAACGGCGTTGTTCCGAATTCTTTCCGCATGGACGGTATGTTCTCTCAATTTGCCGTTTGCTTCAGCGACTATAATGCAATTGTCTGCGTGACTTCCTGCGAGATCGAGGAGCAGAAATCGAGAGATTGCCTGTGGCGTCATTTTCCGGCTGCATTCCTGCCGCGCCCGATGGATCGCAAACTGTATGACACGCTCAAGGATTCGCTTGTTTTGGAACCGCTCGAGGAGCTTCCGGCGAAACCGCACAGTGTGTTGGAACAGACCGTGGCCGGACGCGAGATCCTCTTCAAAAAGCCGACGCTGCTCAATACTGTCAATTTCCCGGTTAGTATGCTGCCTCTGGCCAGCGTGTATATGTCCGCGGACAGAGCCGGTAATATCGACCATGTTTCCTTTGCGTTTGACGCGGATGTGTGCCGTATGACCTGGAGCGAGGGTGACGTGACCAACACAATCGAATGCGGCATGGATGGCGAGCCGCGCCATAGCAAAATCCATCTTGCCGGAATCGACTTTACCGCACGCTGCAGCGCCGCATGGGAAAACGAGAATACGCTGGAGATCTGGTTCCGCCCGATGGAGAGCGTTTGCCAACGCAGATGGAAGTTCATCTTTGATCCCAACGGAGCGGTGCAGGCGATTCCCAGCAGTAACCCGGATATCGTTACAATGGTCAAATATCTCTGCGATTCCATGGATGATTTTATCGACAGCAAAGCCATTTCAGGCGCTGCCAAAACGGCAGCCATGAAAATGTACGGCGTAATTGAGCCGGTGCATCACGGCAGATTTGCCGACGCCGCACAGTAAAAAAGGGGAGTGGAGACATGATCAGCAGTGTTCCCTTTCTCATTGGTCTGTGCCTTTTTGGTGTAACGATTCTCGCTTTGCCGTATTATTGCGTGCTGACATACAGGGAAAAAAGCAAACGTACGCTCGTGTATAAGCTCAGCTTGTGCGCACTGTTTGTGGTCACAGCCTTTTTATCCGTAGCGCAGGCAGGCGGCTTTGCGGGTTTGCCCGGCTTCTTGCGCATGCAGCTGATCGGCGTGTGTCTTGGCGTGGCAGGCGACGCAATCCTCGGCGCAAGCGAGCGCATGAAGTTTTTTGTCATCGGCAGCACAACATTCGGCGTCGGCCACATCTTTTACATCATTGCGTTTTCCATGGCGGCTTATGCGCTCATCCCCGGGTATCAGTGGTTCAACATGATGGAAATCGGGATTTTCCTGGTGATTTATTGTGTGGAGCTGCTGATTATCCTGCTTGCGCATCCGCCGTTTCACAAGCTTTTTATCCCGATGTTTGCGTACTATGCCGTGCAGGCGTTGATGTTCACCAAAACGCTCGGACTGTCGCTGCGGCTTTTTTATGCCGCGCCGGCGCTGCTGCTGCTTCCGGCAGGCGGCTTGCTGTTTGTGCTTTCCGATTATATGCTCGGTATGATGCGCTTTAAAATCCACGAAAAAACGCCTGCTTTCAAAACGTTCTGTACAGCTTCCTATTTTATTGCACAGATGTTTCTTGCGCTTGGCGCACATGCGCTGCTATACGTTTAAGGAGACGATCAAATGGAAATTCAAAGAAAATGGTACAAAGAGATGGCGGTCTACCAGATCTGGCCGCGCAGCTTTTGCGACGGCAACGGCGACGGAATCGGCGATCTGGAAGGTGTTCTGTCCAGATTGGATTATCTCAAGGAGCTGGGGATCGACGCAATCTGGTTTTCGCCGCTGTATCCTTCACCCAATGCGGATTACGGGTACGACATTGCAGATTACCGCGATATTTCCAAGGATTACGGCACGCTTGAGCAGTTCAAAGAATTGGTTGCGCAGGCGCATGCGCGCGGAATTCGGATCATCATGGATCTGGTGGTCAACCATACTTCAGACGAGCACGAGTGGTTCCAAAAGAGCAAAGATAAAAACAGCCCTTACCACGACTACTATTTTTGGAGACCCGGCAAAAACGGCAAAAAACCGAACAACTGGAAATCTGTTTTTGAAGGGGATGCGTGGGAGTATGTTCCCGAGGTCGGGGAGTATTACCTGCACGTGTTTGCCAAAAAGCAGGTCGATCTCAACATGGACAATCCGGC
>CAMOCU010000226.1 GCA_946610835.1 uncultured Clostridia bacterium
CGACGTGATGATGCAGATTCAGGCGGATTTGATCCGCACGGAAGTCAACCGTCCTGTCGTGGTGGAAACAACTGCGCTGGGCTGCGCTTACATGGCAGGTCTTGCCGTCGGATTCTGGAACAGTGTGGACGAGATCGAATCTATCCGCAAAGTGGATCGCGTTTTCCGTCCGACCATGGCGCCTGAAAAACGCGACACTTTGTACAACGGCTGGAAACGTGCCGTACAAAGAGCGATGAATTGGGTGGAAAATTAAAGCGCATAAAAACATTGGGGCTGTCGCACAAAGACAGCCCTTTTTCGGAATTCTTCTTGGAATAAACTATAGTTGTTCGTAACAAAAATCATTCTATCGGATCCATTTTATAATGCCGGAGATTTGAATCCATATTGACGGCGTTGGACAAAAGAATCAGCGGAACAAAAATAAAAGCTATCCATTTTCGCGGCGGGTTTAAGGAACGCATACTTCTACCTCTTTGAAAGTCCATTGCTCGAATTATATTACGATTCATTTTCCATGTCAATTGGCGATGCTTTTATGTTTGTAATCCATTGACAAAAACCGGATGAATGCGTATAATGCGAATAGAAAAAGCGGCAGGGGAATGCTGTAATTCCGTATATCCGCTGAAAAAGCCGTTGTGCCGGGTGACGAAACAAGAACGGAGGTGCGCTTATGCAAAAAGTGCTTGCGTGGATCATGGTAATTTTATCTGCTCTGCATGCATTGATACCGGTCAGGCCGGCCGGTAAGCCGCTTGATCTCGAAGGGTATACGCCTGTGTTTGAGGATACGTTCGATGGGGATGCGCTGAATACCGATGTGTGGTATTACCGCGCTGAGGGCGAACGGCGAAGCGGCTTTAACGCAGCCGAACAGGTACGCGTGCAGGACGGCAAGCTGATCCTTCGCGCGGAATATCTGCGGGACGGAAAATACGGTGACGGATGGTATACGGGTGTGATCGCGCTCAAGCAAAAGTATTGCGGCGGATATTTTGAGATTCGCTGCAAATGCAACAAAGATAAAGATCTCTGGAGCGCATTTTGGCTGCAGAGTGATACGTCTTACGACCATGAAAAATCCGCAGGCGGCGTTGGCGGCGCGGAAATTGATATTTTCGAAGCGATGGAATCGCGTTACTTTCCGGGACTGTTCAGCAATGCGGTGAAATCAACCGTGTATTGTAACGGCACGGACGTTTTGGATGACAGAATCGACCGTCAAAGGGTCGGCAAGTATCTGGTGCCGAATTTGTATGACACGTTCCACACATTCGGACTGAAGTGGACAAAGGATGCGTATATCTTTTATATCGACGGTCTGGAAAGCGGGCGGACAAGCTTTGGGAAAGGGGTTTCAACCGTTCCCGAAGAGCTGATTGTTTCATTGGAAATTCCGGAAAAGATGCATCCGCATAAGGATGGCTTTTTTACGGAGTTCGTAGTGGATTCTGTAAAGATCTGGGCAAACGATCCGATTTCTGCATGAAGGCGGAATCGGCAGGAACATTAAATCAGAATGCAAATCGGGTAGGAGGCCGCTCGCTGGTTGAGCCGCCTCCTACCCGATTGATGGGCATAATAATCAGATTCGCGCAACGCCGCTTTTTCTTGCGGCTTCTGCAACCGCCTTGGCAACGGCAGGGCCGACCCTCGGATCAAACGCCTTCGGAATGATATAGTCCTCACAAAGTTCGTCGTCGGAAATCAGATTTGAAAGCGCCTGCGCGGCGGCCATCTTCATTTCTTCGTTGATGTCGCTGGCGCGAACGTCAAATGTGCCGCGAAAAACGCCGGGGAATGCAAGGACGTTGTTGATCTGGTTGGGGTAGTCGCTGCGGCCGGTGGAAACAACTCGCGCGCCGCCTGCCTTGGCGTCCTCCGGAAAGATTTCCGGCGTGGGGTTGGCGCAGGCAAAAACAATCGCGTCCTTGTTCATGGTCTTGACCATGTCTGTAGTGAGCGTTCCGGGGGCGGAAACACCGATAAAGACGTCAGCGCCGCGGATCACATCGGCCAGCGTGCCTTTTTCGCCGCCGAGATTGGTGACTTCCGCCATTTCTTCCTTGATCCAGTTCAACCCGTCGCGGCCCTTATAGATCGCACCTTTTCTGTCGGTCATGATAATATTCGTAAATCCTGCGGAAAGCAGCAGCTTTGTGATTGAAATCGCAGCTGCACCGGCTCCGGAAGTGACGATTTTGACTTCCTCTTTCTTTTTGCCGACGACCTTGAGTGCGTTGGTCAACCCGGCCAGTGTAATGATTGCCGTGCCGTGCTGGTCGTCGTGGAAAATCGGAATGTCGCATTTTTCTTTAAGCTTGCGTTCGATTTCAAAGCAGCGCGGTGCGGCAATATCTTCAAGATTGATGCCGCCGAAAGAACCGGAAATCAGGTAAACCGCGTTGACAAATTCGTCCACATCCTTGCTTTTGACACAAAGTGGGAAGGCGTCCACGCCGCCAAAAGCTTTGAACAGGACACATTTGCCTTCCATAACAGGCATGCCGGCTTCGGGGCCGATGTCACCCAGACCGAGTACGGCAGTACCGTCTGTGATAACAGCGCAAAGATTGTGTCTGCGAGTAAGGTCATAGCTTTTGCTGATGTCTTTTTGAATTTCGAGACACGGCTGCGCTACGCCCGGCGTATATGCCAAAGAGAGATCTTCTTTGCTGCTGACAGGAACGGTCGCAATGACCTCGATTTTGCCTTTCCATTCCTCATGCAGACGTAACGATTCTTTTGCGTAATCCATTATATTTATGCCTCCTCAAACGGGAATTTATAATCCAGAGAGAATTTGTCTCTGAGTGCGATGAATTCTTTTTGAATAGTGTCGCCCACAGGAACGCCCTTGTCCTTGCGATCCTGCCACGCGAGCCATTCTTTTTCGCCGGCAGTATAGATGCGGTCGGCACCCGGCGCTTTTTCAGAATCACGCAGTCCGCGGCAAATGTCGCCGGCTGTCTTTTTGAAAGTATCCAAACCCATAAAGAATTCGGGATTGATAACAAAGAAAAAGTGGCCAAGTCTGTAAAAATCGTTGTTCCCGTCGGCATCTTTGCCGTTCAGCGCTTTCATGAACGGACCGCCTGTCAGCGCGGCAGAAAGGATTTCTACGATCGTGGTAAATCCGTAGCCTTTGTATCCGCCGGTCGCTTCGCCCATGCCGCCGATGGAAAGCAGCGCGCAGTTACCGGAGCGCATTTCTTTAAGAATTTTACCGGAATCGGTCATGGTGCCGCCGTCTTTGGTCACCACAAGACCGGCAGGTGTTTCTTTTCCGCTGCGTTCATAATATTCGATTTTGCCGTTTTGTACAATGCTCGTTGCACAGTCAAAATTGAAGGGGAATTCTTCGTCTGTCGGCATGGTAAAGGTGAGCG
>CAMOCU010000227.1 GCA_946610835.1 uncultured Clostridia bacterium
CACCCTGCACAAAGGCAATTCACAATTGTAATACAAATCGTGCATGGAAAGTTCATCAATCTTTTCAGCCAATGGCTTATATAATTCATAAATTGCCTGTGCGCCAGTCAACTCTCTTCTAAGATACTTTATGGCCAATTTTTCTGCAGAATAATCCGAATCAGTACTTGAAATCAGATAACCGGCAAGCGCAGTATCGAAAACGAAACCGCCATATGCTATATTCCGTTTGATAAAGTTACTCTCCAACTGCTTGAGGTTTTGAGTAACTTTTTTTATTTCACCAGATAACACTCTTTTCAGGATTCTGTCATAATACAGGTGTACCAATGGATATGTGCCAATGGATATTCAAAATTTCAGGAAAGGCGGGTTGTCCCATGTACGGAAACTGTGCGGTGATCCTCGCGGCAGGCGAGGGAACAAGAATGAAGTCGAAAAAACCGAAGGTTCTGGCGCAGGTGCTTTACAAGCCGATGATCGACTGGGTGATCGACAGCGTGAAGGCCTGCGGACTGGACGAAAAAGACATTTGTGTCGTGACCGGGCACGAGAGCGCGCAGGTGTGCGCGCATCTGCCGCAAGGCGTGCAGACGGTGCTGCAGACCGAGCGGCTGGGCACGGGACACGCCGTGATGCAGGCGGCGGATTTTCTGCGCCGCCACGGCAACGCCAATGTGCTGATTCTGAACGGCGACGCGCCGTTTATGGACGGGGAGACGGTTTCCTGCGCGCTGGAGTATCACACCCGCGCACAAAGCAGCGGCACGGTCATCTCCGCCACGGTCGACGCGCCCACAGGCTACGGACGGATCCTGCGCGACGCGAAGGGCGACTTTTCCGGAATTGTCGAGGAGCGCGACGCAACAGACGCGCAAAAGCAGATCCGCGAGGTCAATTCCGGCGCGTACTGGTTTGACTGCCAGGCGCTGCTGGTGGCGCTTGACCAGATGCAGACGAACGCCAGGTACAGGGCGAACGCCGCCAAGGAGTTCTATCTGACGGACGCGATCGAAATTCTGCGCGGTATGGGGCAGCGCGTCACAACATTCAATTCCAAAAGCGCGCACGTTGTGCTCGGCGCCAACGACCGCGTGCAACTGGCCGCGCTCAACGAAATTGCGCGCATGGAGCAGATCAATCTGCACCGCAAAAACGGCGTTTCGATCCCCTTTGACGCGGGCGTCGTGATCGCGCCGGGCGTAAAGATCGGCCGCGATACGGAGATTCTGCAGGGGACGATCCTGCGCGGTGCAACCGTGATCGGCGAGGACGCCGTGATCGGCCCGGGCAGCGTGCTGGAAAACTGCCGCATCGGCGACGGCGCGGTGATCACGCAAACATACGGAACGGACGCCGTTGTGGCGGCCGACACACAAACCGGCCCCTTCGCGCGCCTGCGCCCGGGGACGACGATCGGCGAGAATGTGCGCGTCGGCAATTTTGTGGAGATCAAAAACTCCACCGTCGGCAGCGAGACCAAGATTTCACATCTGTCCTACATCGGCGATACCGACGTGGGCAGCGGCGTCAACATCGGCTCCGGCTGCGCCACGGTCAACTTCACCGGCAAGGAAAAATTCCGCACGGTCATCGGCGACAACGCGTTCATCGGCTGCGATACAAGCCTTGTCGCACCTGTGCGCATCGGCAATCGCGCCTACACCGGCGCCGGTTCGACCATCACCGAGGATGTGCCGGATGATGCCCTCGCGCTCGGCCGTGCGCGTCAGGTCGTCAAAAAAGACTGGGTCAAAGTCAAAAAACCATACAGATCAAAGGATAATCGATGAAACGCAGCACAATTTTCAAAGTCCTTTTTGTCGCGGCGCTGGTTGTGTCGGCTGTGCTGCTGAATGTGCAGTTCCGCGTCGGCCCCGACAAACTGCATGCCCGGTACGGCGAGGTACGCAACGCCCGCTTTCTGCAGGATGTGTGCCGCGACTGGGACGCAAACGCCCATCTGATGGAAGGGTTCGCTTTTTACAAGCGGGATTTCCGCGACACGCTGATGGACAAATACGAGGATTATTACGCCATGCGTCTGCAGATCACGCTGCAGAACGACAATGATTTCGACATCCTTGCGCTCGGGCTGGAGATTCCCCGCGGCAACGGAACGGACGCTGTACATGTCAGCCGCCTGCCGGAAAAAACGGTGCGCGTGCCTGCGCATACCGACGGGAGCGTCAGCCTGTGGATCCCTGTCATCACCGAAAGCGTCGACAATACGGAACTCGTGGCGCTCATGCGCAAAAAGTTTTATGTCAAGGTCGTCTATGCGGACGCCTCTTCCGGCGTGACAAGTCTGAACGGCGCGGACCCTGCGCTGCTGAAAAAAGAATGGGTGCGGAAATAGCCAAAGGAGAGATTGCCATGACAACGATTCAAAAATGGACAGCCGCGCTGCTTGCGCTGTGCCTGCTGTGCGGTCTTTGCGCCTGCGGCGGCAAAGAAAAGGACACGATCAACGCCCGCTTTTCGGCGCTGTACCTTTCGGAATTTCCGACGGAATATCTGGAAGACCCCGAAACATATGCCGACCAGATCGACGGGTTCCATCTCGAAAATTTTGCGCAGACGTTCGCGGACTACAACGCGTTCAAAACATACAACGTGGAAATCGTGATGTCCAACGGCAATGATTACGCCGTCAATGTGCTCGACGTGCAGATCGAAGATCGCAGCGAAGGCAAAAACGGCGTATACTTCAGTACCTGGGACGACGGCGCCGCTGTGGGGATCCCCGCCAACTTTACCGGGGAACAGACGGTGTATTATCAGGTCGTCGCGGACGGTGCGCTGTCCATGGACGACGTGCTGAAAACTCTCGGCGATATGCACATCACGGTCGTGTATGCCGATGCGGCGATCGACACGGAAGACATGGAGCTTGATCTGAATAACGCGGATCTGCAGCAGAGCGTGATCCGTTACGGCAAATAAGCGGAGGCGTTTATGAGAGCAAAAGCAATGATCGGGATTACGGCAGTGCTGTTCGCATTGCTGTGTGCGGGCTGCGGCACAAAAACGGCGCAGACAGACCCGGCCGCACAGGAAAACACACAAACCGCGCAGGCGCAATTGGAATACGCGGCGCAGACGGCGCAGTCCGGGGATTTGCCGCAAAGCGCAGAGGCGGCGACAACCGGTTCGGCCGGGTCGGATGCCGCGCCGCGGGGCAGCACGTCTGCCGCACAGACTTCCGCCGCATCTAAGGCAGGGGAGTCGGCGGCTTCCTCCGTGGCGGCAAAAGGCAGCACAGGCGGAACAACGGCCAAATCCGGCGGAAAATCCGATGTGCCGCAGCTTGACCCGCCCGCGCGCGTGCCGGATCCGTCCAAACCGCAGAACGCGGACGGCACAACAGCCTCCAAGCAGAC
>CAMOCU010000228.1 GCA_946610835.1 uncultured Clostridia bacterium
GGATATGACCTTCATCGAGATGGTAGTTGAGATCATCACTTCGCTTTTTAACTTCTTAAAGGGCCTGTTCAACGGATTTAAAGAGGAGTCCGAGGGCGAATAACACCGAATTTTCAGTTTTTGATAACGCGCATGACCGGCTGCCGGGTTGACCGATCGCCGGTCGTTTTTTTTACGTTTTTTTTGAATTGCGTTCGTTTTTTTTGAATTGCGTTCGTCGGACTTGACCCGGTCGCCGCTTTATGATATAATTTTTTATACTTGTACGCAGGCGGAGCATGAGCCGCCGCGCGTGCGGTTCACGTAATTCAGAACGGACGCGAAGAGGGGCGTCCGTTATACAGAGGTGATTGAATGGCATCCGAAATCATGCGGCAGCGGCTGGAAGCGGAACGCGCCTGCGACGCGCGAATTGAGGAGGCGCAGAAAAAAGCGGCCGAAACGCTGGATACTTTCGGTGTGACGGAAAAACGGCTGATCCTGAATCGTTTCCATGCTGCGGCTGTGCAGAACAATTTTCTTGTCAACATCGACGACGCCATCGATCGCACGGGCGTGCAGCTGATCGGCGTGATCCCGGAAGATCCCGAAATTGCCTTCCGTATGCCGCAGGGGCAGCTCCCCGGCAAAAAATCCGCGGCGCGTGCCGCGCTTGAACGCATTACACGGCGCATAGAAGGGGAAAACGTTCCCCTGCGCTTGCGCTGAGAATTACAGACTCATGATGAGAAAGGATGTATAGAATTATGAACAAACCTGTTTTGATCGAAACTTCCGCACGCCATCTGCATGTTACGCAGGAAGTGCTGGAAACACTGTTCGGCGAGGGCTATCAGCTCACGCCCAAAAAGGATCTTTCCCAGCCCGGGCAGTTTGCCTGCGAGGAGAGAGTTCAGGTCATCGGCCCCAAAAAGAGCTTTCCTGCTGTGTCCATTCTCGGCCCTGTCCGCCCGGAAACACAGGTGGAACTGTCCGCTTCCGATGCGCGCACGATCGGTGTGCAGGCGTTTGTTCGCGAGAGCGGCGACATTGCCGGAACTGCCCCGTGTAAACTGGTCGGGCCCAAAGGCGAGGTGGAAATTGACTGCGGTGTGATCGTGGCCAAGCGCCACATCCACATGACGCCCGAGGATGCCGCGGAGTACGGCGTGCAGGACAAGCAGATCGTGTCGGTCAAGATCGACTCCCCGGAGCGTTCCCTGATTTTCGGCGATGTGGTGGTGCGCGTCAGTCCCAAATATGCGCTGGCTATGCACATCGACACCGACGAAGCGAACGCCGCGCTTCTTGCGCCCAACACTTACGGAGAGATTCTTCTGTAAAAAAGACACAATAACAGCAGCCGCCGCATTCCGTTTGGTACGCAGGCGGCTTTTTGGTGAACAAAGATATGCAGATTGACGGAAAAACAATCGAACTCACTCCGTCCCGCGTGCCGGGTGCGCCGCTGGTGGTGCTGCACACCGTGCAGCAGGAGGGGGAACAGGTGCGCAGGCAGATCCGTGAACTTTTGCCCGAAGCGGATTTTTCGCTTGCATGCATCGGCGGTATGCGCTGGGATGACGAACTGTCGCCCTGGCCGAGCGATGCGCTGCGCGCGGGGGATGCGCCCTTCGGCGGCGAGGGCAGGCGTTATCTGCAAAGCCTGACGGAAATCATTTTTCCGTCCGTCGTCTCCGCACTGCCGGAGCCGCCGGCGGAAAAGATCCTTGCCGGCTATTCCTTGGCGGGGCTGTTTGCGGTGTACGCGCTGTTCGAAACGGATATATTTGACCGCGCCGTGAGCGCGTCCGGATCGTTTTGGTATCCGGGGTTTTTGGATTTTGCCGCTTGCCACGCGTTTTTGCGTGCGCCGCGCAGCGTGTATCTGTCGCTGGGAGACAGGGAGGCGCGGACAGGGCATCCCGTTTTGCGTCAGGTCGGCGAAAACACAGAACGTCTGTATGCGCTCCTGCGCAAAAGGAATGTGCCGGCAGTGCTGGAAAGCAACCCCGGCAATCATTTCTGCCAGCCGGATGTGCGCATGGCCAAGGGGATCGTGTGGTCGCTTCGCGCGGCTGTGGCGGAAAACGCGGACGGACAAGGAGGCGGCATATGAATCCGCATGAGATGGTCGGGATTCTCCGGCAGGCAGCAAAGCTGAAAACAAACACGCGTCACTGTCAGACTGCGCCGGGACGCATGGAAAGTGTGGCGGATCATTCGTGGCGCATTGCGCTTATGGCAATGCTGCTGCGCGGTGAGCCGGAATTCGATGGCGTCGATCTGGACAAAGTGGTGCGTATGTGCCTGATCCATGATCTGGGCGAAAGTTTTACCGGGGACATTCCCGTTTTTCAAAAAACAGATGAGAATACGCATACCGAGGACGCGCTGTTCGCGCAGTGGGTACGCGGTTTTTCCGAGCCGCAGCGCACGCAGTGGCTGGAGCTGCTCGGGGAAATGCAGGCGCAGCAGACAACGGAAGCGCGGATCTACAAGGCGCTGGACAAAATGGAGGCTGTACTCGCGCACGACGAGTCCGATCTGTCCACTTGGCTGGAATTGGAGTACACGCTGCAGCGGGAGTACGGATTTGACGCTGTGCGCTTTTCGCCGTATCTGACCGCGCTGCGTGCGGAAATTGATGATTTGACCGTGCAAAAAATCCGGGAAGGAAAATAAAAGGAGAGGCAGCAAAGGAGGGCAGGATATGTCTGAGCAGATGCGATCCTACAAATGCCCTGCCGGAATTTGCCGCAGATTATTATGCACGCAACCGCTACGGCTGCGGCGCACAGAGGAGCGGCGTCCTGCTTGTGCTCGACCTGGCCGAAAAGTAGTTTACGATCGAATACTACGGACAGGCGCAAACGCTGATCGGCGACGAGGCAAAGAAGGCGCTTTCGGCGCAGTTCGCGTCGGATTGCCGCGACGATACGCTCTCTTATTACGACCTGTTCGCGCACGGCAGGCTGCCGATGCCGCTGCGTGAGCGGCTGTTCTGCGCGGCGGCCGGTATCGCGGTCGGATTGCTGGCTGCATTTTTGACGCTCAGCCGGATGAAAAAAGCCATGCGTGTCCGCCGCCCCACGAATGCCGGCGGGTATCTCGTGGAGGGCAGTCTGCGCATGGAACCTGTCAGAAGTCATTTTTTGTATTCTACTGTGTCGCGCTCCGCAAAGCCGAAAAGCAGCGGTTCTTCCGGCGCATCGGGGAGCAGAGGCGGTTCGTCTTTTTCTTCCGGCCGCTCTTCCGGGGGCAGCTATTCGAGCGGCGGCAGAAGGTTTTAAGGCAACACCGCGCAAATCGCGGCGCACGCCTTGTTTGAATCTGTTTCCATCATGCTGCACAAAAATCTCTTGACTTGCGCCGGCAAGCCTTCGATCTTTTTGTG
>CAMOCU010000229.1 GCA_946610835.1 uncultured Clostridia bacterium
TCAATGCAAATGCCCCTCAGAGCGCACACTCGAAAAGGCTTCTTCATAAGGATGATCTGCGCACACACTCTTGGGCCTGTGCTTTCATATGTGTACCGTACATTCTGTTTGCAGCGCAGCACTCACATGCTGACGCGTGCACGATTTCTTTTAAAAAGTATCCGAAAACATATTGACAACAAGCCGCAAAGAGGCTATAATATAGTTGAACGAATGAATAGTTGTTCATATGTTTGCGAAACGGAGCGTGTTTACGATGAAAAAAGTATATCTTTTAGAAGAACTCTGCTGCGCCAACTGCGCCGCAAAAATCGAAAAGAAAGTCGCCGCATTGGACGGTGTTGCCAACGCAAACGTGAATTTTCTGACAACGAAGCTCAGCTTTGAGGCTGATGAGACACAGGTGCCGGAGCTGGTTGAGCAGATCCGCAAAATTGTGCGCAAGGTCGAGCCGGATGTGGTCATGCGGGAGCTGGTGTGATGAAAAAAAAGATCCGGATGCTCGTTCTTTGCGGCGCATTGCTCCTTGCGGGTCTTGTGCTGCACCATCTTGATCTGCAGCTTCCGTGCCTGATTGTGTGCGCGGCGGGATACCTTCTCGCCGGGCACAAAGTTCTGTGGAAAGCGGCGCGCGGAATTGTCCGCGGCAGCGTGTTTGACGAAAACTTCCTTATGGCGATCGCCACAATCGGCGCATTCGCGATCGGCGAATATCCCGAGGGTGCAGCGGTCATGCTGTTTTACGAAATCGGTGAGCTGTTTGAACACATGGCAGTCAACCGCTCACGCAGTTCCATCAAGGATCTCATGCAAATCTGTCCAGATATTGCCCGCCGCAAAACGGACAACGGCACCGAAACCGTGGATCCCGCCGATGTGCGGATCGGGGAGATTGTGCTCGTATCTCCCGGGGAACGTATTCCGCTTGACGGAACAGTCGTCAAAGGATTGGCTCAAATCGACACATCCGCACTGACGGGCGAATCCGCACCGCGGTTCGTACAGGCAGGCGACGCCGTGCAAAGCGGGTGTATTTGTCTGGACAGTGTACTGGAGATCCGCGCAGATAAGCCGTTTGAGCAGTCCACCGCCAGCAAGATTCTGGAACTGGTGGAAAATGCATCTGCGAAAAAGTCACGATCCGAGGCATTCATCACACGCTTTGCCGCGTGGTATACACCAATCGTTGTGGTGCTCGCGGTGCTTCTTGCGGTTGTTCCGCCGCTGGCACTGCACGCATCGTGGCACGACTGGATCTACAGAGCGTTGAATTTCCTTGTTGTTTCCTGCCCGTGTGCGCTTGTGATTTCCGTACCGCTGAGCTTTTTCGGCGGCATTGGCGCAGCCTCGCGCAACGGCATTCTGGTCAAGGGCAGCGTCTATATGGAAGCGCTGGCCAAAGCCGATACGATTGTATATGACAAAACCGGAACGTTGACCGAAGGCGTTTTTGCCGTGACTGACTGCCTGCCGCAGGGAATCACGGCGAAACAGTTGCTGCAGCTTGCAGCCGGAGCAGAGCGGTACTCCTCGCATCCGATTGCCGTGTCTCTGCGTGGCGCATGTCCCGATCTGCCGGCAGAATCCGACGTAACAGACGTGCAGGAATATGCCGGCAAAGGTGTGGGCGCAACGGTTTGCGGCAAAGCAGTCCTCGTCGGCAATGCCGCGATGATGCGTGACGCAGGTCTGAACCCTGCGTCTGTGCAGGAAAGCGGCACGCTGGTGCATGTGGCTGCAAACGGCGTCTATTGCGGGTGCATCCGCATTGCTGACCGGATCAAAAGCGGAACGCCTGCGGCGCTGCAAAAGCTCCGCGAAAGCGGCGTGCGCCAGATCATGCTCTCCGGTGACCGCAAGCAAACAGCTGAATCCGTGGGCAAAGCGCTTAAACTGGACGCAGTGCATGCCGAATTGCTTCCTGCAGACAAGGTGGAGCAGCTCGAAGCCATCCTGCATCCGCAAGGAACGACTGTATATGTGGGCGACGGGATCAATGACGCACCCGTTCTTGCACGTGCCGATGTGGGCGTGGCCATGGGCGCGTTGGGCAGCGACGCCGCCATTGAGGCAGCGGACGTGGTGCTGATGCACGACGATTTGAACGCTCTGCATACGGTGCTGGCTCTTTCCCGGCGGACAATGCAAATCGTCCGGCAAAACATTCTTTTTGCACTCGCGGTCAAAATCGGCGTGTTGACGACCAGCGCGCTGGGTTGGACCGGGCTGTGGCTGGCTGTGTTCGCCGATGTAGGCGTGTGCGTGCTCGCTATTCTCAACGCTCTGCGCACGATGCGGAAAGAAAAGTAAAGGCAATACCGCACAATTGGGGTGTGCGGATTGCGAAGTAAGCTTTTTCGTCAGGTTGCACAAAAAGATCGAAGGCTTGCCGGCGCAAGTCAAGAGATTTTTGTGCAGCATGACGGAAACAGATTCAAACAAGGCGTGCGCCACGATTTGTGCGGTGTTGCCTAAAGAAGCACGGAATCCATCCGATGCACACACGATAGATTCAGCACTTCCAAAAAGTAAAACAATCAAATTATTTTCCGATCAGGCCGACAATGCTTCGGCCTGATTTTTTGATATAAAAAACCCTTGCACCACAAGGGATGCAAGGGAAACCATAAGGAGGAATAATTATCTCTTGGAGAACTGCGGAGCGCGACGGGCGCCTTTGAGACCGTATTTCTTTCTTTCCTTCATTCTGGGGTCTCTGGTCAGGAAGCCTGCCTTTTTGAGCGTGGGACGCAGCTCTTCGTTGAACTGCAGAAGCGCGCGGGACAGACCATGACGGATGGCGCCGGCCTGACCGGTCACGCCGCCGCCGGCGACAGTACACACGATGTCGAACTGCGCCTGTGTGCCGGTGAGAACGAGGGGCTGACGAACGATCAGCTTCAGCGTGTCAAGGCCAAAGTAATCGTCGATGTCTCTGCCGTTGATGGTGATCTTGCCGGTGCCTGCGTAAACGCGCACACGGGCGACGGAACTCTTTCTGCGGCCGGTGCCGTAGAAATAAGGATTAGAATCGTACATTGTTTATGCCTCCCTTTCTCTTAAAAATCTCTGACTTCGGGTTTCTGGGCAGCCTGCTTGTGCTCGGCGCCTTTGTACACGCGAAGACGAGTGAGGGCTTTGCGGCCGATGGTATTGTCGGGAAGCATGCCCTTGACCGCTTTTTCGATGATGAACTCCGGACGGGTCTTCATCAGAGTGCCGTATTTGACCTCTTTGAGATGGCCGATGTATCCGGTGTGGTGATAATACTTTTTCTGCTCAAGTTTCTTGCCGGTGAGGACAACTTTTTCTGCGTTGATGATGATGACGTTGTCGCCGCAGTCGGCATGGGGTGCGA
>CAMOCU010000230.1 GCA_946610835.1 uncultured Clostridia bacterium
CCCCGCCGATCACCTGCCCGGTTTTGACCTTTTCCTCGAACAGCGTCGCTTGCCGGTTCAGCTCTTTTTCAAGCTGCCGCGGCGTCATTCCATGCGGCGGCGTCCACGTCATGGTTGTGCGCTGCTTCTTGCCTGTGATGTCGTACCCGGTCGAAACTGTAATCCGGTACGATTCTCCGCGCTTCTGTATGCTGGCCATTTATTCACCGCCTTAATCAGGTTGATACTTCTGTTTGAAACCAACAACCGCATTTGTAATCCGGCTTTTTAGTATCTGTTCGGCAATCTCTCCCGCGCTGATAGACGTTACGGAAATCAAATCTTTCCAATGCGTCAAGGTATTTTGTGAATCACAAGAATGCGGATCGACCACATTTCCATTTGCCGAAATATAAAACCTTTCTCCTGAATTCTGTTGGAAATCTGCTTCCATGTAATCAACAAGCGTCGTTAAAAGAGTATCATTTTTTAAGTCAGGCCAATCCATGCTTTCGATATTATCCCCGTTTTCCATCATTGCTTTTTGAACGACTGCGCTTTCACCGATCAATTCATTCAGAAAATGGATATCCGGAAGTCCAAAATCCGAACACACATGCAGGTATTCAATTACGGTTTCGCTCATACCGGTATATTCGCAAATTTCTTTCATTTTGGGGTTTAACGTCGGCTGCCCTGTTTGCCCCAGCAGATAATCGGCCGATACATTGAAATACTTACAGTATTTTATAAGAAACTCCATTGTAATAGGGCGATCGCCGTTATAATGCTTTGTTATCAAAGAAACATCACAATCCATAATCGGATCGCTTGCTATCTCTTGTCGGCTGCATCGTTTACCGTCAATCAATTCCCGAAGTCGATCAAGGCGTACTGCGTCGGAAACCGTTTTTTTGTCACTCATTTTGCATTTCCCTTTCCGCGGGTGACAAACCGTCACAACATTCTAATTCTTGGGACGAATTGTCGTTTTTCGCTTGCTTTTTGTTTATGTCCCAAGTATACTTGATTTGTGACGAGATGTCAAGACAAAAAATGAAGGGAAAGACAAATATGAACGAAGAAAAGAAAATCGACGAGCTTGTAAAAGCTGAAAAGCGCGAGTATTACCGCAAATACCGTGCAAAAAATCGTGACCGCGTGAACGCCAATAACCGGCGCTATTGGGGAAAGCGCGCCCTTGAACGTCAGCGGAAACAGCAAGAGAGCGAGGAAACGGCCAATGACGAACAGTAACAACTTGCCGAGGATGCGCACGATCCGCCAGGCGATGGCCGAGATCAAGCGCGACGATCCGCAGACGGCGTTCTCCGAGCGTGCGCTCCGCCAGGCGATTGCAGACGGGATTATACCGGTTGTATACGTCGGAGAGCGGAAACGGCTGGTGAACATGGCCGCGGTTGAAACCTATCTACGCGGTAGGAACAGCAGCCGACCGGCTGACAGCTCCGGCGTGATTCGACGCATAGGGGGTTGAAGCCGTATGCGAGACAGTTTTACCCTATATGCGCAGGAAATCAAGCAGGCAGTCGATATGCGGCGAGCGTTGGAACACTACGGTATTGCGGTCAATTCTGCCGGATATGCCCTTTGCCCGTTCCATGATGAAAACACCGCCAGTCTGAAAGTGTACAACAAATCCTTTTACTGCTTCGGGTGCGGCAAAGGCGGCGACGTGATCCGCTTCGTGCGTGATCTGTTCGGGATCAGTTTCCGCGAAGCGGTCGAAAAGCTGAACGCTGATTTTACGTTAGGACTTCCCATCGGTCAGCGTCTGACTGTCCGGCAAGCGCGCGATATGAAGCCGCGCCAGGCGCAGCGGCTCCGCACTCGATCAGACGAAGCGGAACAAAAAGCGCAGAGATTCTCCGAATATCTGGACTTGTTGCAGGAAGAAGATCATCTGCGGTTTGTCATGGAAATGTGTTCACCGTTAGAGGGAGAAGAAACACCCCCAGCGGAATGGGTAAACGCTTCCCGCCGGCTGGGCTATGTCGGCTATCTGCTGGATCATTTCTACCTGCAGGAAAACGCCGAGAGTATTGCCGGAAAAGCGGACAATGCGGCATAAAGGGGGCGTCATGGATTGAATTTTGAGGGCGTAACATTAGACACCATTTCCACCTTGACCGCTTCGCAACTTTTGGCGCAGGACACGCTTGACGACCTGTATGAGATCGATGCCGGTGCAGAACGTGACCGGGTCAAGTCGATTCTACAGGTTCATGCGAAATCATTAGGCATTGAAAAAGAGTTCAAAGCAACACTCAAGGCATACGACAAAGAAGACGCCGAATTAAGTCGGCCTGTCAAGATTTTGCCGTCATACTTCTATCAGGATGATCGGATGGAATGGCGGATCAGTTGCCCGCTGCTGGCAAAGTACATCCGGGAACATGAGCACTATGCTTTTATACGCAACAACGGCAATCGGATTGCCAACCGCTATTGGTATCGGGATGGCTGTTACCGGCGCGTGTCCGACGATGAAATCAAGAGCGTTATTAAATCCTATATCGCGGATCACATGCTGACTGCGTTAAAAATGCGTGATGTCGAGGAAGTCTTTAAAGACCTGATAACAGACGCCACATTTTACGAAGCGGACAGCATGGACGCGGACGAGAATATAATCAACTTCCAGAACGGGCTTTTGAATTTGGAAACCATGCAGCTGATGCCGCATACACCGTTCAATCTGTCAACCATACAGATCCCGTGCAACTGGAACCCGGATGCAACCGACGCGCCTGTGTTTTTCCGATTTATGAACGAGCTGACAAACGGAAACGAAGAAATGCGGGAACTGCTTTTGGAATTCATGGGTGCTTGCCTATCCAACATAAAAGCGTCGAGGTTCAAGAAAGCCATGTTTATGGTTGGCGCAGGTAACACGGGTAAATCCCAACTTCGTGTCCTTACGGAACAGTTGTTGGGTACCGATAACTATTGTTCTATCGAACTGCCGGACTTGGAAGGGAACCGCTTCGCATCTGCACAGCTGTTGGGCAAACGGTTAGCGGGTTCCAGTGATACGGGCTTTTTACCGGTTGAGCAAATGAAAATATTCAAGCAAGCAACCGGCGGCGATACAATCCGCATGGAACACAAGGGCATTGATGGCTTCGACGGGCATTTCAACGGCTTCTTTTGGTTTTGTATGAACGAGCTGCCCCGCTTCGGCGGCGATCGCGGCTCTTGGGTTTATGATCGAATTATGATTGTGCGGTGCAACAATGTCATACCGCCAGACAGACAGGACAAGCACCTGTGCGATAAAATGTACGACGAACGCGCGGCAATCGTAAATATGGCTGTAGCAGCACTTCGCAGAGCAGTAGAACGCGG
>CAMOCU010000231.1 GCA_946610835.1 uncultured Clostridia bacterium
ACGTCGTCCATCATGAGGTCGGTGCCTTCGGCGCCTTCGCGTGTGAATACGACGATGGCCGCGTCATTATAATCGGCAAAGGTGTTCTGGAACGCTTCATAGAACGACTTCGGCTCCTCAGTGCCGGCAGCAGAGCCAGAAACGACGATGCTGGTGCCGCCCCACGGGGTCGTCTGGAGCGTGCCGCGCACAGCTGTCGCGTTGTTCTCCAGGGTATCCCATGCCGCAGCATTGACCGTGAAGCCCTGCGCTTCGAGCGCGCTGCGGAGTGTTACGACGTTGATGCTGTCGCGGAATACCTTGGTACCGGCCGCGCTGGCCTGGAAGGCGGGTTCCACTGCGCCGTGACCGAGCACCGTGATTTTCTGCTCGTCCTTGAGCGGCAGCGCGCCGTTGTTCTTCAGAAGGACAGCGCCTTCACGCATTTCTTCTATGTTCTGCGCAAAAGCGGCTTCCAGCGCAGCCGCCTGCGCATCGGGGTCATCAAAGGCGCCAAACGAGCTCTTGTAATAGACCGTGTCTCCGGCTTCTCCGGTGTCGACGAGCTTGGAGGTGCTCGTGCCGAGCGCCGTGTTGATGTAGCTTCCGTTTGCCAGGGCAAGCGGCTGTCCGACGAGGGACAGGACCAGAATTACCGCGAAGATACCGGTAAGTCCGGCCCAGAGTTTGCTTTTTCTCAAAATTGCTTCCTCCTGTTTCTTTTTTATTTTGCCTGAATGTGACTCCACTGTACCGGATTATTTTCACCCTCGCAATTTCTTTCGCGTACATGGTCATTTCTGCCTCGCAGATGGTCGCCGCAGCATAGAAAAACGCCTGTATTCCGGACGAATACAGGCGTAAGATCAATCTTATCCATTTTGCACAAACAGCACGTCGAGCGAGAACACACCGTCCTCCCAGACCGCGGTCAGCACGCCGCCGTACTTTTCGGCGACATAGCGCATCGAGCGCATCCCAAAGCCGTGATAATCCGTGTCTCCCTTGGATGTCATCGGCAGTCCGTCCGCAAACTGCGGCTTCACAGCACACGGGTTTTCGACATGGATCGAAAGCATATTGCCTCTTGAGGCTGTGTGCAGCATGACGATACGCCGCTCGGCCACCGGCTCCTTTGCCGCTGCCTCGACCGCATTGTCGATCGCATTTCCGAACAGGGAGCAGATATCCTCGGTACGCATGAACGAAAAAGCCTTGCCGTCTACGATGCACTGGAGCTTGACACCGAGCTTTTCGGCAAAGAATGACTTCTCGGCAAGAACAATATCGAGATCGTCATTGCCGGTTTTGGCCAGGTTGTCATACAGCAGGATGGCACTCTCCAGTTCTGAGATGCTCCGCTCCTGATCCGCTTCGGACTGGTGACGCAGCGCGGAGATCTGATGCTTCAGATCATGACACTTGCGATTGATGACCTCGACGGCTGCACGGCTCATCTCTCGCTGCTCCTGCTCCTGCTTGAGGAGTCTTGCCAGAAGCATCTGCTCCTGTTCGGCCTTTCGGAAGCGGAACAGATCCAGCAGGATCACGAGCAGCAGCACACAGGACAAAAAATCAAAAAACTGTTCCCCGACGTTGTTTCCCTCGTTCCAGTTTGTCCAGAAGCTCACAACGTATACGATCACGGAGGAAACCACCGCAAACAGGATCAGCTGCGTGCTCTTGATCTCGGTCGGATCGATACCGAAGCGGCGATTCTTTTTCAGGAACAGGTACAGGAAGCCAAGCGCTGTCAGCATCAGCGCGATCTCTATGATTTGCGAGGCGAGCTCTCCGATCGGCAGCAAAAACCAGATCACCCGGCTGAGACAGTGGACCATGTGCTGTACTGTGTGCGCAACACAGCAGTAGAACGCGAGCTGTTTCACAGACAGTTCGAACGAGGCCCACAGGATCAGCGCAGACAGCAGAATCATGATCAGAAAGCTGGCCGTAAAACCGTTGCCAAGCAGTAACGCAGGCGTAATATATCCGCCCGGAACCAGAAACGGCAGCGCGAGGTAGACCGCGCAAAGCGGCAGCAGCCGCAGCCAAAAGCCGTTTCGTCGGGGAAGCTTCCGACACAGCAGCAATTCGAGCGCAAGGATTTGGATATGAAACTCATTGACAAACCACAGCGTCATGACAGCCGTCCTCCGATCACCCGTGCGAGCTTTTCCAGACACTCCCTGCGCCGTCTGCGCGACAGCGGTATCTGATCGCCGCCGATCTCAACGGTATCCCTGCCAATGCTTGTGATATGTGCACAGTTGACAAGATGGCTCGGACTCGGCTTGATAAAGCCCGAAAAACGCGCATCCTCCTCAATCGTGCCAAGCTTGCCGTAGAGATGGAAAACGCCGTCACGGGTGTGAAAGATCAATTCATGGTTCAGAATCTCGACATAATAGATGTCGTTCACGTCCACGACCTTGATGCCGTCCTTCTGGTTGATCGCGTACGGCGCAGTCTGCCGTGTGCTCAGCCTGCGCACGATACGGTCCATCTTCATCCCGAATTCCTCATAAGAAACCGGTTTGATCATAAACGCCATGGCCTCGACCTCGTAGCCTTTGATCGCGTACTGCGCCATGCTTGTAATGAACACGATCGGCACCTGATCGTCCTGCCTGCGCAGCCGCTTTGCGCACTCCATACCGTCCATGATCGGCATCGCAATATCGAGCAGTACGGCGTCGTAATTGCTGCGAAACGCTTCTAAAAACATAAGGCCGTTGTTAAAACGCTCGCAGGCAATCGCCATCTGATGCTCCGTGCCGTAGCGCGCGGCGTACTCCGTCAGCAGCCGGGCCTGCCGGTTGTCATCCTCTACCACGGCCAATCGAAGCATTTCTGTCCTTCCCTTCTTTGCTTTTTTATCAGTATAAGCCTTATTTCGCTCTGCTGCAAGTGAAAAAGATGACACTCATTACGCCGCAGCAAACAGTTTCATACGAAAAAGCGCCCTGTCGGCACGGCACAAGGGAGGCGACAGGGCGCTAAGTTCATTTGATGTTCTCTTCCGCGCAGTTGTCCAGCACGCGAAAGCCCATCTCGCCAGGCTTGGCGATCTGGAATCTGGCAATGCTGGTCTCGTCGAAGTTGGCGGCGATGCGCTGCTCGGGGTTGAGACGCAGATCCTCATCGCCCGGCGCGTTGCGGCGGTTTTTCTTTTTTGACAACAATATCACCTCCCCGAAATAGCTTGCGTCCGGGAAGACGGATTATTCGAATTGCGCAAAACAGGTATTGAAAAACGCTCTGCGAACGTTTAAAATAAAATAATGAGACTATTCAGTCCACTCTGATAAGGGGGAGTTCAGAGGGGGAACGCCTCTGATTTTTCGCCTCGGAAGGCGAAAAACA
>CAMOCU010000232.1 GCA_946610835.1 uncultured Clostridia bacterium
CCCAAAAAAGCGCAGGGCATTTTTGATACATATTGGTGCTATATGGGCGTTCCCGGTTCGCGGTTCGATTTTTGTTACTATATGGCGATGCTGCACGGCTACATTAAAAACGGCGCCGGCATGCCCCGTCTGCGCAGCCACGAGATGAGTCTGGCCATCGACAAGGTCATCCGCGACAACGGCGGCGACATCTGGTACAATTCCGAAGTCACCAAGGTCATTATGAAAAACGGAAAACCTGCGGGCGTGGTTGTCGGCGGCGAAAAGGAAGTTTACGGCAAGCGCTTTATCTGCAACGGTTTCCCGAACTTTGTTTGGAACGACCTGTTTGATCCGAAGGATGTTCCCCAAAAGCAGCTGCAAATGGCCAACGCGCGTCCCATCGCCGCATCACTGACAACGGTGTATCTCGGCATGTGCAAAACCAAAGAAGAACTCGGCATCCACGATTATTCCGTGTTCATCGCACCGGATGTGGATTCCGACAAGCAGTTTGAAGCCTGCAAGGATTTCGGCGGCGGCTTCTGCATCATCAACTGTATGAACGAGGCCATTCCGGACTGCTCGCCCGAGGGCACAAGCATGTTGTTCCTGACGAGCATGACGTTCGGCGACGTGATGAAGGACGTAAAGCCTGAGGATTACAAAAAGTTCAAGACCAAAGTGGCCAAGGATATGATCGAAACGTGCGAAAAGGCGTTGGGCATTTCCATCCAGCCGTACATCGAAGAGATCGAAATCGCGCTGCCGCCCACGTTCTCGCGTTATCTCAATACGCCTTTGGGCACGCCTTACGGATATATGCTCGACAAGTGGGACAGCATGCTGCCCCGCACGATCCAGTATCTCAAGGATCAGCCGTTTGACAACTTCCTGTTCTGCGGAGCGACGCAGGAACGCGGCGACGGTTACGGCTGCGCCTACCACACCGGCGAAAAAGCCGCCAAGCTCACAATCAAGGCATTGAAGGAGGGCAAATAAGATGGCAGCTACGATCAAATCTCTGGATTTCAAAAAATTCTTCCCCATGCTCGGCGAACGGCAGGCGAAGTTTGAAGCGGGCGCCAGCCGGATGCCTGCCGGCAGCGACCAGTCGCGCGTAATCGCGCGTGCGCTGCATCCGAACAGACAGTATCTCAAGGTTGCGGAAGTCACCGAACGCGGCGAGGACTGCAAGAGCTTTACGCTCGTACCCGATCCCGACCGCGGCACCACTGCGCTTGCGTGGTTCGGCGCGGGCAAATATCTGACCGTGTTCGAGACGATCGAAGGTATGAAAGTCACAAGAGCCTATTCGATCTCCTCCTCGCCCAAAGAATCGCTCGAGGGAAAGTATGTGCTGACCATCAAACTGGTGGAAGGCGGCCTGATGTCCCGGTATATTCTGGACAACTGGACAGTCGGCACCGCGGTGGAAGTTTCCGCTCCCAGCGGCAACTTTGAATATCAGCCCCTGCGCGATGCGCACAAAGTGGTCTGCATCGCCGGCGGCAGCGGCATCACGCCGTTCCTGTCCATGGCGGCGGCCATCGCGGACGGCGACGAGGATTTTGAAATGACGCTGCTGTACGGCAGCCGCAACTATGACGTGATCCTGTTCCGCAAGGAGCTTGAAGCGCTGCAGAAAAAATGCGACAAGATTCACGTTGTCCACGTTCTGAGCGAAAAGACGACCGGCCGTTTGCGCAAAGGTACGGAAAAGGGCTTGATCACAGCCGAACTGATTCAAAAATACGCCCCTGCGGACGAACCGTATTCGGTGTTCCTGTGCGGCCCGCAGCAGATGTATGCTTTTGTGGATAAAGAGCTGGAAAAGCTTGATCTGCCGCGCAAGTATATCCGTCACGAAATGTTTGGCGAATTCCACAATCCTGCCTCTCAACCGGACTATCCGTCCGAAGTGCCCGAAACCGTGCAGATCACTGTGACGATCCGGGACGAAACGTACACGGTGACCGGTTCCACGGGGGATTCCGTAATGCAGACGCTTGAAAAGAACGGCATTGCCGTACCTGCCCGCTGCCGCAGCGGCGAGTGCGGATTCTGCCATTCGCATCTGTTGGCCGGCAAGGTGTATGTGCCTGCCGATCTGGAGTATCGCCGCATGGCGGATCACAAATTCGGCTGCATTCATCCCTGCTGCTCTTTCCCGCTGACCAATCTGGTACTAAACGTACCGGCAGCGAAATGAGCGCAGAAACGCTTTCAGATTCTCTTGCAGTGTCTGCGCGGCAGGCATTGCAAACGTATTTTGGGTATGACGCCTTCCGTCCCGGCCAGCAGGATGTGGTCACACACCTGCTCGGCGGCGGGGACGTGCTGTGCGTCATGCCGACCGGCGCCGGGAAATCTGTGTGTTATCAGATCCCGGCGCTCCTGTTTACAGGCGTCACGCTTGTGATCTCGCCGCTGATTTCGCTGATGAGCGATCAGGTGCGTGCGCTTAAACAGGCGGGGATCCCCGCAGGGTATCTCAACAGTACGCTCACAAGCGGGCAGTATTCCGAGGCGCTGCGCAGAGCGGGTGCAGGCGCATATAAGATTCTGTATGTCGCGCCGGAGCGGCTGAGCACGGAGAGCTTCCGCCGCTTTGCCTGCCGGACGCCGATCTCTTTTGTAGCTGTGGAC
Organism: uncultured Clostridia bacterium; assembly: GCA_946610835.1. GTDB lineage: Bacteria > Bacillota > Clostridia > Oscillospirales > Acutalibacteraceae > UBA1425. Next base: position 2,629 of record CAMOCU010000232.1, read on the forward strand.
GAGGCGCATTGTATTTCCCAGTGGGGACAGAATTTCCGGCCGGAATACCTGCGCATTGCCGAATTCATTTCATTGTTGCCGCACCGCCCTGTGCTTGGCGCATTCACGGCGACAGCCACACCCGCGGTTAAACAGGATATTGTAAAGCTGCTGGAGCTGCGCGATCCGTTTTCGCTTACGACAAGGTTTGACCGCGAAAACCTGTATTTTGCCGTCATGCATCCCGATTCGCGCGACCAGACGCTGCTGCAGCTGCTGCGCGAGGAGCCGGACAGCAGTGCCATCGTGTACTGCAGCACGCGCAAAACGGTGGAGGAAGTGCAGCAAATGCTCTGCCGAAACGGCGTTAGCGCCGCGCGGTACCATGCGGGATTGGAACGCGAGGAGCGACAAAAGAACCAGGAAGATTTCCTGTATGACCGCTGCCGTGTGATGGTGGCGACCAACGCGTTCGGGATGGGCATCGACAAATCGGACGTGCGCCTTGTGATCCATTATAATATGCCCAAGGATATGGAGAGCTATTATCAGGAGGCAGGCAGAGCCGGGCGGGACGGCGCGCCGGCGCGGTGTATTCTTTTGTATCAGGAAAAGGATGTGCGTGTCAATCAGTTTTTGATCGACCGCGGCAATGAGAACGGCGAGCTGGACGAAAAGACGTTCCGCAGGCTGCGGCAGCGGGAAATGGAGCGGCTGTTTTTGATGCAGGGTTACTGC
>CAMOCU010000233.1 GCA_946610835.1 uncultured Clostridia bacterium
GGTGTCCACGCCGTGGATGCGCGCCTGGGACTCGATCTTTTTGCAGAATTCGATGATGCCCTGCAGCCGGTTCTGCGCCCGCTCGTCTTCCATGATGCCGTCCAGCAGGCTCGCGTCGATGCCGATGTAATCGACGTCGTACATACCCAGATGCGACAGAGAGCTGTATTCTACGCCGAAATCGTCGATCGAAACAAGGAAACCGTACTCGCGCAGCCCCGCGATCGAGGCGGCAACCTGCTGCTGCTCGGCCGCGTAGATACTTTCGGAAATGTTGAAGCAGAACTTGTCGGGCTCCACGCCTTTGGCTTCGACGATTTTGGTCAATTGCTTGACACAGTAAGGTTTGGAAAGAAATTTTTTGGAGATGGGAACAATCAGGCGGTTGATGTCCGCCTCGCGCTTGGCACAGCGCAGGATCGCGTCGCACCCCTCTTCGACCGTCCACTTGTTCAGCTCGATGATCTGGTTGGTCTTTTCCGCGATGGGGAAAAACGCATCCTGCAAAAGAACGCCCATCTTGCGGTCGTTGATGCGCAGGGTAACCACAAAGTCGATGGCCATGTTGAGATGCACATCGAACACCGGTTCAAAACGAAGCTCCAGCGTCCGCAGCGCACGGGCGGAGCTGCCGGAACGCGCGGCTCCCTCGGCTTTCTTCGGTGCGGCTGTCTTTTTTTCTTCCATCTCAGGCACTCCTGTCCAGCTGAATTTCACAGTGTGCGGCACTGTATACAATATGTATATGCCCGTGCAACGCGGGACTGTACACGCATACAGATACATATACACTTTTAGTCTCTTATACTTTACCATCCGGATTTCAAATTGTCAATATACTTTGATAAATTTTTTAAAAATTTGTAAAGAAAAAAGTCGAAGCTATGGGCATATTCCACAACTTCGACGCGAAAAATTCTACGTTTTATACAATTGACAAATCCGGATCCTCCCATGCGGAAATCCGCTTACAGATCCATCCCCCACGGCAGCGGATTCTCGCGCCCGCTGAGCAGAGAAAAACCGCAATTCAGCGCGAAAGCGGCCGCGACAGTGTCTTTTTTGGATGCGTAAGTCATCATACCTTTTATATTGTATGCAGAAAGATGTTCGCGCAATGCGCCGACCAGCGCCGTTCCGACGCCCTGCCGACGGCAATCCGAACGGACAAAAAGGCGGAAATGCGCCGGAAAAAAGTTGGCATGTTCGCCATAATGCAGCACCTCGCCGCGCGCCAAAGACGCCTGCACACGGCTGTATTCCTTGAGCTTGGGGTAATAACGCTCCATATAACGACGTGCGTATTGCTCGCAATCGGCGGCGCAAAGGATATATCCAACCGTTTTTTCGCCGTCTGACGCCACAAAACAGTGCTCCGGTTCGCAGTCGAGGTAATAATCGCACTGCATTTTGCGCAAAAACAAACGCTTTTGCTCCGTTCGGATCCGACGCGGGGCGCTCATTTCACACAGCGCACGCACATCCTCGCGGTCATTTTCGGAAAAAGGGCGGATCGTCCACTCCATAAAGAGCCTCCATTCTGCAATCAGGCATCCGAACGTAAAGCTGAAAAACTGCACGGGGCAAAAGAGTGTGTAAAACACTTCAGCTTTACATTTGCTGCTTGTTCAACATTATTATTCTGAATTAGAATTATTCTAATTTTTCATTGCATATCAACGGTTTTAGACGCGAATCAAATCTGAATAGGTATGCATTCCGGGAAAATTGGTCATAAAATCCGAAACAGTAAAGCGGCAGCCCTTTACGAATGCTCCGGGTCTGTCAACTCCAGCGCTTGACGCGCCTCGCTGAGCGACTCCCATTGAAGCATCTGTTCGTCCTGCTCAGCGCGCAAGGACTGCAGTTTTTCCGTCCAAAAAAGCACTTTTTCGTAATCCGCGGCGACCTGCGGATCGGACAGAGCCGCGTTGGCCGCGTCGATCTCCTGCTCAAGCGATTCAACCTGCGCTTCGCAGCGACGGATCTTGCCGTCCAGCCGGCGTTTTTCGCTTTCCCATTCTTTTTTGCGGCGGTAGAGGTTTTCCTTTTTGACCGGAGCGGCACGATTCGCTGCCGCCGTTTGACGCCGCAAGGCATACGTGTCGTAATTTCCGGCTGTCTCCTCGATTCCGTCGGCCGTGAGATGCAGCACGCGCGTGCAGAGCTTGTTGATAAAATAGCGATCGTGCGACACAGCCAGAATCGTTCCGCCAAAGGACAGCAGCGCCGCTTCCAGCGCTTCGCGGGAGCCGACGTCGAGATGATTGGTCGGTTCGTCCAGAAGCAGCACATTCGCGCCGGACAGCATCAGCTTCAGCAGCGCAAGACGCGCTTTTTCGCCGCCGGAAAGGTCGGCCACAACTTTGAACACATCTTCGCCGCGGAACAAAAACATCGCCAGCGCGGAGCGTACCTGCGTCTGGTTCATGCTTTTGTGTGCGTCCCAGATTTCATCGAGCACGGTTTTGCGCGAATCCATCCCCTGCAGCGTCTGGTCAAAGTAGCCGATTTTGACATTGGCGCCGAATTGAAAGCTACCGCCGTCGGGCTGCACACGGCGGGTCAGGATGCGCAGCAACGTCGTTTTGCCGCATCCGTTTGCGCCGAGCAGAAAGGCGCGGTCGCCGCGATTGATCTGCAGCCGCACCGAGCGAAACAGCGGATGCGACGGATACGCCTTGGCCAGATCCCGCACAAGCAGCACCTCGCTGCCCGTTTGCGGCACATCCGGAAAGCGGAAATGCACCGTTGCCTGCACCGACTCCGGCACGACCAGCTCCGCCTTTTTGCGCTCGATCATTTTTTCTTTGCTGGCAATGGTGATGAAATTACGCTCGCGCCCGAATTGCCGCTGCTGCTGAATGATTCCCTCGATGCGGCGAATCTCTTCGAGCGCGTTTTCGTAATCGCGGCGTTCCTGCAGATCGCGCTGCTGTTTTTGACGCAAGTATTCGGTATAGCCGCCCTTCCATGTGCGCAGCGTCCCGCGGGAAAAGTCCATCGTTTTGTCGGTCACCCGGTCGAGAAAATAGCGGTCGTGCGAAATGATCACCGCACTGCCGCGGTAGTCCTTTAAAAATCCTTCGAGCCACTCTACGGAGTCGATGTCCAGATGGTTGGTCGGCTCGTCGAGCAGCAGAATCTGCGCGCCCGACAGCAAAAGCTTGCCAAGACTGAGTTTGGAACGCTGGCCGCCGCTGAGCGCATCGCAGGTCAAAGAAAGATCTTTTTCGGAAAAGCCAAGCCCGAGCAGCGCAGCGCGCGCACGGCTGCGGAATGTCAGACCGTCCTGCCGCTGGAACTGATCCTGCAGGCGGCTTTGCTCGGCAATGAGCGC
>CAMOCU010000234.1 GCA_946610835.1 uncultured Clostridia bacterium
GGTTCGGCACTCGCGGCCAGCGGCGTGCCTGCGGACAACATCACGTATTCCGAAACCGGGTACTGTCACGTTTCTTATGACGGTGCGGAGGGAAAGCAGCTGGAAGTCCGGCAGAATTTCCGGGACTACCTTGCCTACAGCGACAGCGGCAAGCTCATCGCGATCATTACGCTGACCAAAGAGAACGGCACGCTGTCCGCCAGCCCTGCGTTTGGCGGCCCGTGGTTCGGAAATTACACCGCATTCCTGAACGCGCACAAAGGTGAAAAGCTGCTGTATGTCTACGCCGGGTGGATGGAGATCATCATCACCCCGAACAATCAATATAGGAATCCGCAAGGTACAGACGTATCCGCATACTTTGAGGGCATAGAGAACCCTTACGAATACTTCTACAACGAGGCCGCGACCTATACGCCGTAACCCCAATACCCGTTTTTCCGCCGGAGTTTTATCCATGCGATCGAACTTCGGCGGCTTTTTCTTTTCTGTATTGTGGAATAGAACAAGATATGATAAAGTAAGGGCAGAAATGATTTTGAAAAAGCCCAATACTTTTCTTTCCCCATTCGTTTTGGTAATGAAGGAGGGTTGAACATGACCAATCATCAAATTGATCACTTGATGAGCAGAATCCAATCGGGAGACGGTACCGCTCTTGAGGAACTATATGAGGGTATGCAGAAGGCCGTGTTTTTCTACGCGCTGCGGCTTTGCGGCAATACCGCCGCCGCGGAGGACGTGATGCAGGACACCTTCGTAACGCTCATGCGCAAATCCTCCCTTTACCGCGCCGAAGGAAAAGGCAGAGCATGGCTGTTTACCGTCGCAAGAAATCTCGTTGTAGATCTGCAGCGTAAGCAATCCCGTACAGATGATTTTTCTGTTCTGACGGAGATGCCCGGCGCGGACGATTTCACGATACAGGCGGACACGGGAATTGACGCGCTCAACATGCTGGCGTGTCTTACGCCGCGGGAAAAGAATATTGTTCTGCTGCGGCTGCTGAGCGACATGACGCTCACCGAAGTCGCTGCGGAACTGAACATACCGAAAGGCACCGTATTCTGGACATACAACAACGCCGTCAAGAAAATGCGAAAGCAGTACACAGGAGGCGAGCATCTTGAAACGCAAGTTTGAAAAGGAATTCAAAAGGCAGGCATACAATGCCGTCCCCGATAAATGGGAGGAAGTCAAAGAAAAGATAGGCATTTCCACGCCGGAGAAAAAGGAGGGAAAGGTCGTGAAGTTTAACGCAAAAGCCATTGCATCCATTGCTGCGTCCATCACCATCGTGATCGTCGCCGTGTCGGTCGCGGTCGGCGTCGGCAGCCGCAAAAACGCACCGGCAAAGAAAGAGATCACCGTGACGGATGAAAACGGCGTGACCTACACCATCGCCGATGTGTCCGACTTCGATTCCTTTGCCGTTCCCGAAACCACGGTTGTCACCTATGTGGATAACGCAGGTGTGGAACACACCACGGTCGCGACGATCACACGGAACGCGGCAGGACAAAGAGAAGATTCCAGCGTGGTCGTAACCTTCAAGGACGCGCAGGGCAACACACAAACCACCGTTGTGGCTATCCCGGCAGAGCCGTTCACCACCGCACGAAACGGGGAAACATCGACAACCAAACCGGGTACTGCGGATTCTGCGCTGCAGGCGGCGGACGCGGCAGTTGCCGCAACCACGCGTGCGGAAGTGGCAACGGAGACGGACTGGAATCTACGCTCCATGCCGGGTAAGTTTCCGGCGGTACAGTTCACCGAAAGCGGTATGGGTCGAGAATACGTCTTTCCGTGGACGCGCCGCGATACCCGAACGACAACGAGATCGGCAACGCGACTGTACAGCGGCTACACGCTGAAAAATCTGAATCTGACCACGGACAAAATGGAAACTGCGACAGCGGACATTTATGCACTGCAGGGATTTAGTAAGCAATTGGCAGTTGGTGTGCAGTTTGCGGGTGAGCAGAAGCCGCATATATATATCAACACGGAGTATCTTCCGCAGACACTTGGCGAATTCCTGTCGGCCATCGACTATGACAATACGATCCGATACAGCAACATCCACCTGTTCAAAGATGGCACGTTTCCTGTAAACGATCAGAACAAAGCGGACATTCGGCGTTATCTGCTGTCCAACGGTTCCGTGCGCAACGAAACGCCGTCTGACCGTCCGCTGAACGATCTGCCGTATGGCGATTACGTGACCTTGACGATCTATTGCGATGAACTGGGTATGCACAACAAAGCCATGTACGTTTACGAGAGCGGCTATGTGGCGACGAATCTTGTCGGCCGTGTGTATGTGTTCAACGTCGGCAAAGAAAACGTCGCGGCGTTCCTCAAGAACAGCTACAACGTGACGTTCGACGACCTCGCAAAAGTCAACAGCGGCACGCCGAGTACAGCGTCCGATACGACGGCTGCAAGATCGTATGAAACGACCGTCAGTCAGCCGTATTTTATTGAAGGCACGACAGCCACAACCACGCAGGCACAAACCATTCCGGAATAATCCATTTGCATCTGCGCACCGGGCTGCGGCAGCGGTTCGGTGCGTTGTGGTATCGCGCAGGATATGGTATACTCTCTTTGAAATTGTTTTGGGAGACGATGTTATGAAAAAATCCATTGCATTTTTGCTGGCGCTGCTGATCCTTTCCGCAGCTTTTTCCGGCTGCAGCCAATATGTTTCAAAATACCGTGCAGTGGGGTTTGTGCATTCCAACGATTCCGATTCTGCTTTCATGAATTTCTACACCTTTGAAGGACGCATGGTGTTTAAGCTGAAATGCAGAGATGGTTCTGCGGAAGAAATCCGATACACTGCAAAGCTCGAAACGGGCAGCGCAGATGTGTACGCGGATTTCGGCGGAGAAAAAACCAAATTGTGTACCGTTTTGCCAGGCGATGAAACAGCCTCCTCGTTCCGTCCGCCGCAGCAGGGAACGGGATACATCCTCGTGGAAACGGCTGAAAAGTGTCAGAACGGTGATTTTCGGTTTGATGTTGTTCCGAGCGGTTCCGGGGCAGACGCTCCGAAAACGGGTTCCGAGGTCGACAGCGGATCGCTCGCTTACACCGCGAAGGTTGCCTATGCGAATGCTTTCGGGGACACGCGTATTCTGTCCGAAGCCCTGAATGCGGATTCTATGCACATCAGCTCTGTGCAGCACCTTCCGGTGTACAGGTTTGAAACCGTAAGCGAATTGCAGGACTTCAGAACGACGTTTGCCGATACGCTGACGTTTGACCGCGGCTATGACGAAATCCCGTCCTTCGACAGTTACGCGGCGGAATATGATGACGATTTTTTTC
>CAMOCU010000235.1 GCA_946610835.1 uncultured Clostridia bacterium
GACGGAAAAAGATCCATTCCTTCGTGCGCATCGGATTGAATCAGTGCTTCCTTTATTATGCGCTTTATCAAACGCAGTTTGAAGGCAAAGCAATAGAATCGCCGCACTGTACGCAAAAGCACAAGGCGCGCGTTTTGGCGCAGTGTGCCTTTCAGGGAGTCTGTACACAACAAAACTGCAAAAAGCCCGCGCACGTCCCGAAAGATGTGCGCGGGCTTTGCCGGCATTGCCACACGACCGGGGTGTGCGGCAATGCTTTTGTTTTTACAATTACAGCGTTTCCAGATGCGTTTTGACTGCCTGCAGCGTGGTGTCGCTGATACAGTGTTCCATCCGGCAGGCGTCCTCGGCGGCGGTATCCTCCGGCACGCCGAGCTTGACCAGCAGACGGGTCAGCACCGTATGACGCTCGTAAATCTTTTCGGCCATTTCACGGCCGAGCCGTGTCAGGATCAGTTCGCCGTCCGGGCGCATTTCCAAAAATCCGCCCTGCCGCAGCAGCCCCACCGCGCGGCTGACAGAAGGTTTGGAAAAGCCCATATATTCCCCCACGTCCACAGAATGAACGGCAGCCTGCTTTTGGGAGAGGATCAGGATTGTTTCCAGATACATTTCGCCGGATTCCTGCAAGTGCATTGCAAAACGCCTCCTTTGGTGATGTTTTTTTAATATAACATAATTTCCAAAAAAACGCAATAACTTTTAAGAAAAATGCTTTTTCTTGACATCCGCCTGTATATATGGTATAGTAGAAGTACCATAGAGAGTGCGTGAGGGACAAGCCCGTGGACCGCACAGCAACCTACCCGCGTTTGCCGGCAAGGTGCTAAAGCTTGACCGATGGGTCTGTGGATGTACAATGCGGCGCCCATCCGGGGACGGAGGGGCGCTTTTCTTTATGGAAAAGTGACGAGAAAGAGGTTTTTAGTATGGCACATTATGTTTTCACATCCGAATCCGTAACCTGCGGACATCCGGATAAAGTCTGCGACCAGATCTCCGATGCAGTACTGGACGAGATCCTGCGGCAGGATCCGGCCGGCCGGGTGGCGTGCGAAACATGCTGCACCACCGGTATGGTACTGGTCATGGGCGAGATCACAACGACCGCCGCGGTGGATATCCAGAAAATTGCCCGTGACGTGGTCTGCGAGATCGGATACGACAACGCGGACGCCGGGTTCGACGGGCATACCTGCGCGGTGCTGACCGCCCTGGATGAGCAGTCCGCCGATATTTCCATGGGCGTCAGCCGGTCCTTGGAATTGAAGGCCGGCCGGGAGGATGCGTACAACCTGCACGGTGCAGGCGATCAGGGTATGATGTTCGGCTTTGCCTGCGACGAAACGCCGGAATATATGCCCATGCCCATCTCCTTCGCGCGCAAGATTACATCGCGCCTGACCGCGCTGCGCAAGGACGGCACGCTGGCGTATCTGCGGCCCGACGGCAAAAGCCAGGTCACAGTGGAATACGACGAGGATCACCGCCCGGTGCGCATCGACACAGTGGTCGTTTCGACCCAGCACAGCGCGGACGTATCGCTCGAACAGATTCGCCGTGACGTAATCGAACAGGTCATCCGTCCCGTGATCCCGGAAGCGCTGCTGGATGAAAACACCGTCTTTTATGTCAATCCTACGGGTCGTTTTGTCATCGGCGGCCCGCACGGCGACAGCGGTCTGACCGGGCGTAAAATCATTGTCGACACTTACGGCGGCTATGCCCGCCACGGCGGCGGCGCCTTCTCCGGCAAAGACCCGACCAAGGTCGACCGTTCCGCTGCCTATGCCGCACGGTACGTCGCCAAAAACATTGTCGCGGCCGGCCTTGCAAGCAAATGCGAGGTCGAGATCGCTTACGCCATCGGCGTTGCCGCGCCTGTCTCCGTCACGGTGGAAACATTCGGCACGGAAAAGGCGGACAAGATGATCCTTGAGGAACTGGTGCGCAAACATTTCGATCTGCGCCCCGCCGCTATTATCGAAACGCTCGACCTGCGCCGCCCCATTTACCGTGACCTCGCCGCGCACGGCCATTTCGGCCGTCCGGACGCGGATCTGCCGTGGGAGCGCACGGATAAGGCGGAAATTCTGCGGCAGGAAGCCGGACTTTAAAATTGACCCGGCGGCGATGCGCGTACAAATCGCAGGGTCGCCGCCGTACCCGATTGGAGGACTTTATGGATTTCACCGAAATCATTCTGACCGTAGATATCCGATACGCGGACGCGGCAAGCGATATTGCCGTCATGGCCGCGCGCGGCGGCATTTATGTGGAGGATTACAGCCATCTCGAGCAGGAGGCGCACGACATTGCGCACATTGATCTGATCGACGAGGATCTGCTGCAAAAAGACCGTTCCGTCGTCCGCATCCATATCTACGTCTCCCCCCAGGACAGCCCTGCGGAAACGTCCGCGTACCTGCGCGAACGTCTGAGCGCGTCGCATATCCCCTTCGATATGGACGAAAAGCTTTGCCGCAATGAAGATTGGGAGAACAACTGGAAGGCCTATTTTCATCCCATGCCCATGGGCGAAAAACTGTATATCCATCCCGTCTGGGTCAAGGATTACGATCCGGGCGAGCGGACAGTGCTGCACATTGAGCCGGGCGTTTCTTTCGGCACCGGCACACACGAAACCACACGCCTGTGTCTGTCGGCCATCGAGCGGCATCTGGCGCCCGGCGGCACGTTTCTGGACGTGGGCTGCGGAAGCGGCATCCTTTCGGTTGCGGCGCTGCTGCTGGGCGCGGCGCATGCCGAGGCGGTGGACATCGACCCGCTGGCGGTGAAAATGGCGCGGCTCAACGGCGAGCTGAACCATTTCACTGCGCCGCAGTATACGGTGCTCGAGGGCAATCTGACCGACAAAATCCACGGCACGTTCGACATTGTGGCGGCCAACATCGTAGCGGACGCCATCCTGATCCTGAGCCGGGACATCCGGCAGTTTTTAAAACCCGGCGGGCTGTACATCACCTCCGGCATCATTGACCTGCGCGAACCGGAAATCCTTGAGGCGTTCGACCGTCTGGGATTCCGTGTGCTGGAACGTTATGAGGAAGGCGGATGGCTCTGCTTTGTGACGCAGGCCGAATGAACCCATGCCATTAGACGGATACTTTCTGCATTTTCTTTCCGAAGAGCTGCGTGCGCAGCTTATCGGCAGCCGGGTAGAGAAAGTCTACCAGCCCTCCCGGCAGGAGAGTGTGCTGCATATGCGCGGCTACCGGTCGGCATGCAAGCTGTTTCTCTCCGCCTCGGCCAACAGTCCGCGCGTTCACATCACGCGCTTCGCACCGGAAAATCCCGCCACGCCGCCGATGCTGTGT
>CAMOCU010000236.1 GCA_946610835.1 uncultured Clostridia bacterium
CGAGCTGAGAGATCTGCGTATCGGCAAGTTCCAGACCAAGGTCGGATGTGATACCCTCGCCGCCGGTAAGAATCGCGATATCCTGCAGCATTTCCTTGCGTCTGTCGCCAAAGCCGGGCGCTTTGACAGCCACGCAGGTAAATGTTCCTCTGAGCTTGTTGACAAGGATCGTGGAAAGCGCTTCGCCTTCGACGTCCTCGGCCACGATAACCAGCTTTTTGCCGGATTTAAGAATTTGCTCAAGCAACGGCAGGATTTCCTGAATGTTGGAAATCTTTTTGTCGGTGATCAGCAGAAGCGCATCGTCAATGATCGCTTCCATCTTGTCTGTATCGGTGACCATATAGGGTGAAATGTAGCCGCGGTCAAACTGCATGCCTTCCACCACATCGGAATCCGTCACAGCGATCTTGGACTCTTCGACTGTGATTACGCCGTCCGCCGTAACTTTTTCCATCGCGTCAGCAATGATCTGGCCAAGTTCCTCGTCGCCCGAGGAGATGGTCGCCACGCGGGCAATGTCAGCGGAACTGGTCACGGGCTTCGCATTCGCTTTGAGCGCTGCCACAGCCGCTTCAACCGCTTTACCGATGCCTTTTTTCACAGCCATGGGGTTGGCTCCGGCAGCGACGTTTTTCATACCCTCGCGAACGAGCGCTTGCGCCAGCAGCGTGGCGGTAGTTGTGCCGTCACCGGCAACATCGTTCGTTTTGGTCGCGACTTCTTTAACAAGCTGAGCGCCCATATTCTCGAATGCGTCTTCCAGTTCGATGTCTTTCGCGATCGTCACGCCGTCGTTGGTGATCAGCGGAGCGCCATATTTTTTGTCCAGCACAACATTGCGGCCTTTGGGGCCGAGTGTGATTTTGACAGTGTTCGCCAGCTTGTCGATGCCGGCCTGAAGTGCTTTGCGGGCATCTTCACCGTAAATGATCTGTTTTGCCATGATGTATTCCTCCTATGCTCAGTCTTCCACGATAGCGAGAATATCGCTCTGGCGGACGACAGTGTATTCCTCTTTATTCAGCTTGACCTTTGTGCCGGAGTACTGCCCGGTGATAACGCGATCGCCGACCTTAACGTACATCTCGATTTCCTTGCCGTCCACAACACCGCCGGGGCCGACAGCCACGATTTCGGCGATCTGGGGCTTCTCCTGCGCGGACGGAGCCAAAATGATGCCGCTGGAAGTGGTTTCTTCCACATCCACCGCTTTGACGACCACACGGTCTGCTAAAGGTTTGAGTGTCATATTTATTCCCTCCAATGAAATAGTTTGCGAAGATTTGGCACTCTTTGTTCCTGAGTGCTAAACTTATTGTACCCCCCTTTTTCGGAAAAATCAAGTCTTTTATGTAACTTTTTCAGAAAATTCATAATTCTGTCACAATTGCTGAAGCAGAAACCCGGAAGCACACGGTCTATTGTATGCGTCCGGGATAAAATCGGTTTATGTGTTATTTTGTTTGCGCCGAATCAGGCGCAGAGTGATGAACGCGGTCAGGGCAAGGATGGCGGCGCTGACCAAACAAATGCCGAGAATTGCACCGGGAGAAAAATGTCTGCTGTTTGCCGACGCATCCGACGCAGCTTCCATGGTCGTTTCGTTACGCTCAAACTGCGGTACGGATATGCTTTCCTGCTCGGCCGTTGTTTCTTCGGTCGTCGGCTCGTCCGTCTGTGCTTCTGTCGGCGCAGCTGTTGTTTCGGCAAGTCCGGCCGAGGACTCCGTTTCCGGTTCGTCTGAATCACTATACATTCTTTCCAGCGACTGAATCGGGGAGTTGCGATTTGCCGCTTCTATGTTATAGCTGTCCCAGTCAATGTCTTTGAGCGGAACTGATTCCGAGTTGATCCACCCGGATCGGCCGTTTTTTTCGACATGGTACCATTTAACGCCGCCGTATTCTTCGGGCAGCGGCTCAGAATAGTATTTATAATCCCACACGATTTGCTCGTCCTTATTGTAACGAACGGTATCGGAGGGTTGCTTGTCATCCGGATAAGCGTACAGATTGACTACAAAACCGCGGGAAAAGTATTGCGCAGGATCAACATCCCTGTCTACATCCGAAGCGACAAAATTATCACCGCCATCTTCAAAGATGCAAAATGTACCGCTTTTCCCGCCATATGTCACATGATAATAGATGCTGTGCGGAGCACGATTATACGAATCATACGTCAGCTTTTCACCGCGCGGAACGATCGTAAGTACATTTCCGTCCGAATCGAGAAGCTCCTCATTGTCCTTGACGACCCAGATTTCTCGCGTTTCGCCGTTGCGCAGCAGTTCCGCCACAGGACATGTATTGCCGTCATACAGCCAGCAGTATGCCCAGCCGTTTTTGCCTCCCTGTGAAATATACATCCATGCGCTCATATCAAAACCGTCGTTGTTCAACGTATCGACCGTCACTTCCGTCCCGACCGGGAGCGTTGCAGCAACAGGGTATCTCCCGGATGGCCCGGTGTGCAGCGCTAAACCTTTCGGGTCTGTCACACGCAGCCGAATCGGATCGACCTTGTACCCTTTTTCTTTCGGAAACGGCTTGAGATCATCAGTTTTTTCCAGATCATCCAGGCAGATGTATCCGATCCTGTCATCGTCGGAAAAATATCCGTATACCTTGCCGTTCACTTTGTACTCATTGGAAATTTGCAAAACGGTTCCGGCAGGGAGTGTTCCGGTTTTGGTAAAGCAGTTTTCCTCGCTATCCTCGTCCCATTCCCAGTCGTACACATCGGTTTCTCTTTTAAGCGTCAACGAATAGCCGATTATTTGCGGGCCGCCCATATCGGCAAGCGCTGTCAAAGCAAGCGCTGCGCAAAGCGTCACACACATGAACAGCGAACAAATTCGTTTCATCATTTTTCAGTTCCCCTTTCCATATCTAATATGTAAAATAACGAATTATCCATCCGGCTCCCAAGCTGCATGCATTGAGCGCAGCGGACAACAAAAACGGATTTCGTCCGCACGGCGGATTTTGCCGATAGACGAGCGCTTCCGCCGCAAAAGCGGCCGATTCGAGCACGGCAATGCTTGCCCAATATCCAACGCGCCCGAAAAGGAAAGTACACGTCACATTCAGCGAAACTACAAGCGGATTGGTCAGCACATTTGCCAGCAGCAAAACTGCCTGCCCGCGTACGGAGCGCACGCCGAGTACAAAGCCGAGTGCACCTTCGAGCGCGATTGTCAGCGCCAGACACCGCGCCATTTCCAGCGGCAATTCATTCAGGAGCATGGCGGCGATTCGTTCTGATGCGGTGCAGAGTCAACCTTCCGAAGCCGGCGCAGCTCGAAATGCGCCAACACAGC
>CAMOCU010000237.1 GCA_946610835.1 uncultured Clostridia bacterium
ATCGGAATGGAAACCAGCCCGACACGTCTGCCACAGCCTGCGAAGCCGTAATCTTCGGCATTGGTACCGGTATCCCCGCCCATCGCCTCAATTTCGTAAGGTACCTGATATTCTTCGGCAAGCGTCTGCAGCTTTGTGCTGACGCGTGCATCAAGAGACGGCGCAACGCCGATCATCGCACCGCAGCCGAGCGACTTGCCCTCGCGGCTGTTGACCGACGGGTCAGTCGCAAAGCTTACATCCACAACAATGGCTGTTGCATCATCGCTGGAAAAGGCCGCGCCCTTTGCGCCGCCGCCTGTGACTTCTTCCTGCACAGAAAAAACAACGGTCAGCTTCTTTTGCACTTTCCTTTCATCCAAAATCTCCAACGCGCGCAAAATCGCCGCAATGCCAGCGCGGTCATCCAATGCAGCCGCAGAAATGCGTGTTCCGAGCATTTCGCGCGGCGCACCGAGCAGCTGCACCCGATCGCCCGGATGAATGAATCGGCGCGCCTGCTCTGCAGGCAATCCGACGTCGATTGCAACATTCTCCCAGTTCGGCGTGCTTCCCTCGCCTTTGAGCAGGTGCGGCGGTGTGGAAATCACCACGCCGTTCACGGCACGCTTGCCGAGGATGCGAACTGTCTGGCACGCCATTGTGCGCACATCTGCGCCGCCGCATTTGCTGACTTTGACAAACCCGGCGTCGGTCACATGCGTTACAAAAAGGCCGATCTGATCGAGGTGCGCATCGAGCAGAATCCCGTCTCCTGCGCCTTCCATGGTTCCGATCACACTGCCGAGCGCGTCACGGCGCACGGTCATATAACGGGATAAAAAATTCGACGCCACTGCCGCGGCATCGTCCTCCGCGCCCGTAATTCCGGGCGCGGCAAGCAGATCAAACAACAATTCTTTCAAGCTCATGTTTCGCTTTGCTCCTTTGCTTTGCGGATCAAAGAACCCGGCTGAACCGGGAACGGAACCGGCATATCAAACAGCATCATCGGATGCGGCACGGCGTCCAGCCATTCGCCCGCTGCCGAGCGCAGGCTTTCTACCTGAATGGTGCGCGGCGGAATGCCTTTTTCAAGAATTTCCACCGTATCGCCAACCCAGAACTTGTTGCGCTGGCGGCAATGCAGCACACCATTCTCCCACGAAAGCGCATCCGCAACATTTTGGTAATACCGCCGGTACTGGTTTTCGTAATATATTTCAGCGTCCTGCCGCGGGTCGCCGAAAAAGAATCCTGTACAGTATTCACGGTGACTGATCTTGTATACTTCATCCACGATCCACTGCTCGGGAGTGTAATCCGGGCGCGGATCGCGCAGATAGCCGTCGATTGCGCAGCGGTAAGCGTTAACCACCGCCGAAACATAGGCAGGCGATTTGGCTCTGCCCTCGATTTTGAAGCTGCACACCCCCGCCTGAACAAGCTGTGGAATGTAGCGGATCATGCACATATCGCGTGCATTGAGAATGTGTGTGCCGTCCTCGTCCTCACCGATGGGAAAATACTGACCGGGACGGGTTTCCTCGACAAGACTGTATTTCCATCGGCACGGCTGGGCGCACTCGCCGCGGTTGGAGTCCCTGCCGGTCAGATAATTCGACAGCAGACACCGCCCGGAAAAAGACACGCACATTGCGCCGTGAACAAAGCATTCGATTTCCATATCCTCCGGGATATGGCGGCGCATCAGGCGAATCTCTTCCAGACTGATTTCCCGCGCAGGAATCACACGTTTTGCACCAAGCTCATAAAAGGCGTTGGCCGTTTCGTAATTGGTAACGCCTGCCTGTGTGGAGATGTGAATCTCGACCTGCGGCGCAACGCGGCGAATCATCCGTAAGGTACCGAAATCTGTGGCAATAAAAGCATCAATACCGCATGCTGCTGCTTCAGGCAAAAAGGCCTCGATCGCGGGCAATTCCACGCTGCGCGGCAATGTATTGCATGTCAGATACACACGCACGCCGTTTGCATGGGCAAAATCGACCGCATCGCGCAGTTCCTCGGTTGTAAAATTGCCGGGGGCGGAACGCATGCCAAACCGTTTCCCTGCCAGATAGACAGCGTCCGCACCAAAGCGCACCGCCGCATCCAAACATTCCCGATCACCGGCAGGGGCGAGCAATTCAGGATACTTTTTGGGTATATTCATCTTTCCGATCTCCGATCAGCCTGCGTTCTTCCATGCAATCTCCGAGCGGTAACGGTTATGCTCGGCGTTGGTGCGCGCAAGGTAAATGTTGCCCTTGTTGTCGTGCTGGAAGTAATAGTAGTCCGTCTCGTCCGGGTACAACGCCGCTTTAATCGCATCCTCGCCGGGGTTGCAGATTGCACCGGACGGCAGCCCGGAACAGTTATAGGTGTTGTAGAACGGGCGGAAAACATCCGCCTGCACGTCGCCGATTACAGGACGGACGTATGTGTCGATGTAATTGTATGTGGAATCGCAATCCAGCGTGGGATAGTTAACGGAATGATTCAACCGGTTGTGCAAAACCGAGGATATCTGCGGCATCTGCTCGGCATTGGCCGCCTCTCTTTGGATAATGGAGGCCAGACGGATCACATCGTCCACAGGCATATTCAATTCCTGCGCGCGTTCCTGATACTCCGGCGTCCAGATTTCGCCAAACCGTTTCAGAAATCGCTCGATCACGCTGCTGGCATTGTTGTCCACAAAAAATTCGTACGTATCCGGGAACAAATACCCTTCCAAAAGCAGGTACCGCCGGGACGAATTGGCAGCCTTTGCTGAATCCAGAAACGGATAGTTAAAGTTTACGTCCGCGATCGCCTTAAACAGAAAGTCCGCCTCACAAACCTCGTATTTTTCCAGCTTTTCAAAGATTTGCTTGGCCGACCAGCCCTCGGGAAAATACAGCTTGACCGTTTCAGTCAGCTGCTGATTCTGCTTGACCTTGTTGAGCATTCCCTCCAGCCCCATATTGGCCTTCAGACTGACCATACCGGCCACATATTCCGGCTCCTTGGAATGGCGGATCTTACTCTCGAAGCGGTAAAAGTATTTACAGATCAGCGGATTGGAAATCAGTCCGGCGTCATGTAGCACATCGATCACCTGATCGGTCGATGCGTTTTCCGGCATTTCCACTGCCACCGGTTCGCCGCTGCGGCCGATCGCCAAAATATCGTTGACACTTGAAATGCCGACAGCAGACAAAATCGCCGTGCACAAAAAGACAGAAAGCAGTACCTTTGCAGTTGCCGTGAGGTACCCATGCTTTTTCTTCTTTTTTTTCTTTTTCTTTTTTTTGCCCGTGCTTGCTTTTTTCACAGACTGCGGCGTCTGAGTG
>CAMOCU010000238.1 GCA_946610835.1 uncultured Clostridia bacterium
GCTTTAATCTCGGATTTTTTTTCTGGTTCGGCTACCACTGCACAAGCCGTTATGAGTATGAACGCTTCTGATGAAGGAAAACGAAAGTTTATCATGGTGCAACTTCCAGAGGAAACGGCGGATAAGTCAGTCGCGCAGAAAATGGGGTTTGGCACAATTTGCGAAATCGGTAAAGAACGTATTCGTAGGGCAGGCAAAAAAACAAAAGAAAGCTACCCTTTGATTGCTCGGAAAATTGATATTGGCTTCCGCGTCTTCAAGCTGGACGATACCAATATGACCGACGTGTACTACTCCGCAGGCGAATACACGCAGGGATTGTTGTCCATGCTGGAGTCGAACGTGAAGGCAGACCGCACCGACCTCGACCTGCTTTTTGGCTGCCTTCTGGAGTGGGGCCTGCCGCTTTCCATGCCGTACAAATCTGAGCAGATCGAAGGCTGCACCGTACACACCTACAACGACGGCGACTTGATCGCCTGCTTCGATGAAAACATCCCGGACAGCGTGATCAAAGCGATCGCAATGCGCCAGCCACTTCGTGCAGTCTTCCGCGACAGCAGCTTCGACGGCAGCCCGGCAAAGATCAACGTGGGCGAAATCTTCAAAATGCTCGCGCCAGATACACGTATTAAAGTTATTTAATGATAGGAGGATAATCATGTCTAATGGATTACGCATACCCAAAAACTTATTGATTTCTGCAAGTGGTTTGGATAAAAAGATCGTGGAATCCGATATTCAAAACCGTGTACTCCTTGCGGACGATAACGGCGATGTTTGGTTTCATGATGCGTTTACTTATGTCAAAAAGAAATGGGAAGATGGTGCTCTCATGTTCGCTCCAGACAACGGTACTGAGCATTATTTTGCTGAAAGAGTCCTGAGCAGATTAGATGATCAGATTTCCGCAGGAAACTTGGAGATAAACTGGAAAAAACCGTACAAAGAATAAGAAACTCATTTTTCTTTAGAGCAAAGGGGGAAATCGAGATGACGACAGAGCAAGGTTTAGAGTTGAAAATCAAAATAATTGATGACTATATTCATAAGATCGATCAGATAGTATCTGAGGATGATGATGTTGCTGCAGAAGAATTACAATCTGAGATACACGGCGTATATTGTCATGAGATACGGCGTTTTGATTCTCAACTGGATTCCAACATCGGATTAAAAACTAACTATACTGTTGATTATATTGGAAATCTGAAAAAGATAAAAGCAAAGCTGGCAAACTATAAAACTAATCTTCTTTCAGGGATTTACTCGAAAACAAGCGAATCGAACGTATCTGTCAACCAATCCGTCGTTCAAGAAGTTTCGTCCACTATAACAATCACATTGGAATCAACTGTTTCAAGCATCAATCATTTACCTGACAACGTCTTGTCTGACGAGCAAAAAGAAATGCTAAACGGCAAACTTGCAAGCATTTCAGCGGAAACAGTAAAGGAAAAGCGCTGGGAAAAAGTCAAAAACACACTAAAATGGATCGCCGAAAAAGGGATTGAAGTCGGTGAAATTGCTTTGCCGTATATCGTTCAGGCAATAAACAACGGGTGAAAAAGATGAAGCTTCTTTTTAAGCATCAAAAGTTCCAAGCAGATGCAGCAAAGGCAGTTGTAGACGTCTTTGCCGGTCAGCCGTATCTGACGCCTTCCTATATGATGGACAGGGGCTTTGAGGTCGGTCAGCAGCGTCTGTTCGACGAGCGCGATTTCACCGGCTGGAGCAATCAGCGTGTGATCCCGGAGCTTTCCGACGGCGTGATTTTGGAACACATCCAGAGAATCCAGCGCGCCAATCAAATCGCACCGTCCACAAAGCTGGAGGGACGAACCGACGGCTACAATCTCACCATCGAGATGGAGACCGGCGTCGGCAAAACATATACCTACATCAAAACGATGTACGAACTGAACCGCGCCTATGGTTGGAGCAAGTTTATTGTTGTCGTGCCGAGCGTGGCGATTCGTGAAGGCGTTTATAAATCCTTCCAAATGACGGAAGACCATTTTGCGGAAGAATACGGCAAAAAGATCCGCTTCTTTATCTACAACTCCTCCCAGCTTACAGAGATCGACCGTTTTGCCTCGGACAGCTCCATCAACGTCATGATCATCAATTCGCAGGCGTTCAATGCCAAAGGGAAAGACGCCCGACGTATTTACATGAAGCTGGATGAATTCCGTTCCCGCAGACCGATCGATATTATCGCAAAAACCAACCCCATCCTGATTATCGATGAACCGCAGTCCGTGGAAGGTAAACAGACGAAGGAACGACTGAAGGAATTCCATCCGCTGCTGACACTTCGCTACTCCGCGACCCACAAATCCGACAGCATATATAATATGATCTACCGGCTGGACGCGATGGAGGCATACAACAAAAGGCTGGTCAAGAAGATCGCCGTCAAGGGTATTTCGGAAAGTGGCAGTACCGCAACGGACAGCTATCTCTATCTGGAAAGCATCAACCTCTCCAAATCCGATCCGACGGCGACGCTGCAGTTTGAAGTGAAAATGGCGAGCGGCACGCCAAAGAAAAAGAGCCGTATCGTCAGAATCGGCGACAACCTCTATGATTATTCCGGCGAACTGGAGGAATACAAAACCGGTTATGTTATCAAGCAGATCGACGGCAGAGACGATTCCGTAGAGTTTGTCAATGGTATCAAAATCTATGCAGGCGACGTTCACGGCGCCATGGACGAAGATCAACTTCGCCGTATCCAGATCCGCGAAACGATCCTTTCGCACATTCAGCGGGAACGTCAGCTCTTTTATAAAGGGATCAAAGTGCTGTCGCTGTTTTTCATCGATGAAGTCGCAAACTACCGTGAATATGACGCTGCCGGACAGCCTGCCAACGGAAAGTATGCTACGATGTTTGAGGAAGAATATGCGGAAGTCATTAGCAATTTGCAGCTATCTATAGGCGAAGATGACTATATACGCTATCTGAGAGCCATTCCTGCGGGAAAGACACACGCGGGCTATTTCTCTGTTGACGGCAAAGGCAAAATGGTCAACAGTAAGATCGGCAAGAAAGAAACGACGTCCGACGACGTCAGCGCGTATGAGCTGATCATGAAAAATAAAGAGCTGTTGCTGGATCGTGATCCGAAACGATCTCCGGTGCGCTTTATCTTTTCCCATTCAGCCCTGCGCGAAGGCTGGGACAATCCGAATGTGTTTCAGATTTGCACACTGAAGCAAAGCGCAAGCGATGTACGCAAGCGTCAGGAAGTCGGGCGCGGCCTGCGTCTGTGCGTCAACCAGAACGGCGAACGCATGGATGCAAATGTGCT
>CAMOCU010000239.1 GCA_946610835.1 uncultured Clostridia bacterium
ATTGCCGGTATCCCGCAGGGATTGAATAAACGCGATGGTCTGTATGGTTTTGCCCAAACCCATCTCGTCGGCGAGAATGCCGCCAAAACCCGCCGCAGCAAGCGTGCGCATCCACTTGTATCCGTACGCTTGATACGGCCGCAGCACATCCGCCTGCGCCTGCGGCACTTCATAGTCCGCGTCCCGAATGGTCTTGAAATTTTTAATCAGCGTGCGATAGGTGCGGTCACGGCTGCTGACGAGCGCGTCGTGCTTCTCCAAAAGAGAATCAAGGTACAGTGCACGGTAGGCCGGAATCGTAACCTTGCCGCCGATCACGTCCTGCGCGCGTAAGTCCAGATCCGCCATCATGGCGTCCACAGACGCGAGCTGGATATCCTCTGTCAGCGTGATAAATTCGCCGGAACGCAGACGGTGGTATTTCTTCTTTTGCTGATAGCTTTCCAGCACGTCCAGAAGTTCCTGCGGCGACATATCCTTGGAAAGAATACTCAATTCCAGCAGATCGCTCTCGACCGACACGCCCACGCGAAGCTGCGGCATCGGACGCACGGCGGAACGGCGAAACGCGTCGCTGCCCTGCACCTCACCGAATCGGGAAAGCGCCTGTACGCCGGCGGTCAAAATAGAATACAGCGAATCCGGCGTATAGGCTGCAACAAATTGTTGACGTTCACTTTGGAAAGCGGAAAAATATTTTTGAATTGTCAGCAGGACACGATCTTCCTGCGCAGCGTCGCGATATACGTTCGGTTCATTCCTGCAGGGTAAACGGCGCACATTGTCCGCATAAGATACAATCGCTTCGCAGGTGACGCGTTTTTCATCCGCATCGATATCCAACCGAAATGTAAAAACCGGCTCCGGCGGGAGCAGCGGCTGCACTTCCTCGGCACATGCATCCTCAAACTCCACACAATCATTTTCTATCAGACGCGGGATCACACGGTAGTAGAATTCCGCCATTCTTTCCTTGCCGACCTGAAAGTGAATGTTACCTTCGCTGTCCGCGGCCGATTGAAACGGACGCAGAATCTGTGTTTCCTCTTTGGTAATCCGGCTCAAACCGTTCTCATTGAGAATGTAGCTGCCAACGCTGCCGCGCAGAATCATCGGTATCCTTCCGGTTACCGCGACGCCGAGCAAATTGCCGCCGTTGTCTGCAATACGCACGGAAGATAACGCGATACGCAGCGGCATATGTCCGACACGAACTGTACCGTCGATGCCGGCGTCTTTGTTTTGATATTCACAGCTTGTCCCTTCCGCCAGATCGTAGAAGCGATCCAGTGTCGCGCCAAGCAGCGTGTCCTGCATTTTGACGGACAAGGAAGGCGAATAATAGCTTCGTCTGGATAGGCGGCCGTTGACCTCGTCCGTTTCACCGACCTTGCGCTGAATAAACGACAGCCACGGCAAACTGTTTTCTGTAAAATCCATCGTGGCAAAATTCAGTATCAGTGTCTTACTCAACTCGACAGATTGTTCTTCCTCCACTGCCTGTAAAAAATCCCGAAATCCCTTCAGAATAAATTGTTTTCCGCCTGTCAAACCGACGCGGAAGGAATACTTGATCTCTCCGCCGCTGACCGTGATCCTCGGCGTCAATACAACGCAAGGCGTTTTCTCGGCCGGCGTTTCCGAAACAGCTTTATCCTCCGCGGCAGAAACGGCCGCGTCCAGTTCACGAAAGAAATTGTCCGCTGCACGGTCAGTTGCATCGCCCGGATTTTCCTGCGCGATATACGCCTGTAATTGAGTCAACAAGACCAGTTCATGGTCACACAGTGTAGGACTGGAGACATAAAAATAATAGCGGGTATTGCAGGAGCAATGGTGGTACACGATGCTTTCGCGATCAAACTTTACAGACGCTGTATGGCGCTCAATTTCATCGCCGATTCGTGCAGTCGCAGACAGAATCTGCTGCCCGTCCGCGCCGTAGTCAAGCGATGGGGCTTCCATTTGGATATCGCCGTCCGCCAGCAGCGCGTTCGCGCGGTCTATGTAATAGGGGTTGGTCTGCTTGCGGGCAACCGCTTTTTTTACGTCGAAGTAGCTCCCGCTCAGCGCATTGTCGGAAAAAAAGTCGGATGCGGAAACAACTTTCTTTTCTGCTTTGGCGAGCAGCTCACGGCGATGCACTTTTTCTCGTTCGATTCGCTCCTTGCGCTTTTTCGCCTCCTGCTCTTCACGCTCTTTTTGCAAACGCTTTTGCATGACCTCCGGCGGTTCCGTGAACTGCCAGGGGCCGCGCTGCTGTTCCCAGTACAACAGCAGCGCCGCCTGATGCGGGCACGAAAGATAGCGGATCGTCTTATTGTGAAGGTATACGACCTTGGACTGCTTGGAACCGCAGTCACAAAGAAAAAAATTGGGATTCCACTGTGCGTTGTAACGGTCCGGCGCGAGCATAATCCGGACGGTATATTGTTTCGCGGATGTAATAATCACAGCTTTTGCCGAAATATCATTGCAGGAAAAGTTGTGAAGCTGTTTTCGCCGCACTATTTCCTCGCTCTTTTTTAAGGCAGTCGGCGTAAAGAAATCGCGCCACTCTTTTTGGGCGGTTAGCGGCGTGCCTGTCAGTTCTGCATCTGTGCTGCTCGGCTGTGCGCCGCTTTCTGTGGGTGCATTCGCATCCGGTATATTTTCCTTGCCAACGGCGTCTATAGAAAACAACGCAGCCGCCATGTGTTTGCAATGGGTATGCTCCTGCGCATACGGGCAGCTGCATTCCATGCGGCGTACGTCACCTGTTTGCATATCCATCCAAATATTGACGTTGTAAGCTTTTGATCCGAAAACCAGCACTGTGAAGCAATCCTGTTCAGAATTCCGAAAGATTTTATCTACAGCGCCGGAACGATAATACTGCCGTCCGCGATCCAAAAGTGCCGGAGAAAAGGCCGACTGCCATAAAACATTCTTCATTAGGAGTCACCCCTATGTCTGTAAAATCTTACTTTCTTTTTCAATTCATATAGTATCACAAGTGAGTCAAAAAAGCAATTCTGTTTGCGCTTTGAAGGAGAACAAACCACTGCGAAACATACAGAATAACGTATTCTTGTCAAGTGTTCAAAACCGAGAACACCGATCACCACGGTGGCGCATCGGCATTCCATGCAGAAACGGTAAAACTGTTGATACACAAGGGACTGAGCGCCCCAAGGGGCTGCCTGTATCTTCCGCATGAGAATCATAAAACGACGGGGCGGCCTTTCGTGTAGAAATGCGCGAAAGTAATTTTCTGTCGAAAGTTTTGCAAAAAAGTTTTTTCAGGGCGGCAATAATGCGCAAAACCGTTAT